>JBILIX010000081.1:0-7683 GCA_044368835.1 Flavobacteriales bacterium
TTGGCCTCAACCAAGTCGTTGGAAAACGACCGAGCCAAAATGGAAACCGCGCTGAATACCTTGCGTGAAACCGAAAAGACTAAGACCCGTCAGGTATTGCGCTTAAAGGAAAATCTCAACGATCCGCGCATCAAGCAGGCCGACAAAATCGCTATGCAAAATGAATTGGCAACGGCTGAGTCGGAGTTGCTTGTAATTCGTAGAGACCTTTCCAAGCAACTAAACGCGTTCAATAAATCGGAAGAGACCATCAATCTTTCTTATGCAGAAGCCGCATTCTTCAAAAAGGTAAACGATGATTCCACCGCGGGCTTAGCCACGGAAGACATGATAAAGCTGTCTGCTCCAGAGCGCGATATGCTTGGAATGTCAATTTCAGCGCTCGACACACGCGTATCACAACTAGAAGTAACAGACCCTCAGATGCTTGCAATGCTTGGTGAGCAAGCTGGTGCAGAGCGAAATGCTCCTGAAGTGATTCTGGTGTCCAACGATTCTCCCACAAACAATCAGGTAGCAAGAACGGAAATACAAACACAAACAGAAACAGAATCAGAATCAGAATCGGAAAATGGAAACAGTGCAGCCGCGATAGCCATGACAGGTGAAGCCGCACAATTGCGCACCTCCCTCGAAAGCCGCATGGCTTTGCTAGACACTCGTCCTACCCTTGCCCCTGCCCGCTCGCTGTTGCTGCGCGATGCAGTATCAGAAACGCGCGAACGTATTGCCTCATTGGAAGCAAAGTTGCTCGACGGACAAATTTCAGCAGCAGAGCGCAGCTCGCTCGAAAATCTGAAGAACCTCGAAACGATTCTCATTCAAGACTTGGCCGCAGCGCAAGCTTCGTCTCCTGAAGTAAGCTCTGAAGATGTTCGGGAAATGTGCAAAGCTGTTTCTCCGGAATACGACAGCAAGCTATCCACTATCGAAAATGACGAGATCAGCGAAATAGAACGTGCACAAAGTCGTATGGCGTATAAAAGCGCAGTAATGGCCGACTTGAACAAGCGTCAGTTAGCTAATACACGCTCATTGCAAACCCTAAACCTCGATGCCGGCAATGAAGCCTCGTTGAATGAGTTGGAAAGACTTACCCAGGAAGACGTTCAAATTGCAGCTGCACTCGAGAACTTGGCTGCAGAAGCCAACCACATTACGGCACTTAAGGCAGCATTCGATATTGAAAACAAAGCCATTATTGAAGGCGATCAGGTTTTTGCCAAAAAACTTCAAGATCAATTGGAGTTAGGCAATCAATACCTTACTGCTCTTCAGGCCTTCGAAGCACAGCAGCGTGAGGCCATGAATATGTCTGCTTCTTCAGACCGTGAGCAATATGAAATCGAGTTGCAGGCGATTGCCGAACAGCGCCAAATCGTGGAAGCCAAGCAAGTGGCCTACCGTCATGATTTGGAACTCACAGCATCAGCTGCCGACCCTGGTGTAAATGAACTGAGCTCCGATTCTGTTGCAGACGTTTCTGTCGATGAGCTCAACCCGTTGACCATAGCGGTAGAAGGGGAAAACACTAACACTTTGCGAGTGGAGGAAACAACCACTGCAAACGTTGAAGTGCCTGCTCCAGCTGAAACTCAGCCTGAACAAATAGTTAGCACTGATGCAAAAGCAGCGCAACCGGAAGCCGAAAAATCTACCACCGCTCCAGCCATAGAGACAACAGCAGTGGCGACAGTGGCAACATCTGAAACAACTGCCGAGACTACTGTTTCATCTGAAGCTGCCGACAATGCCACATTAGCCAATACCACTGAAGTTGCAGCCACATTGACTACCGTTGAAAAGGCAACATCAGAAACGAATAACACAGCAGCACCTGCCAACGTCGATAGCGCAGCGACAACTCCAACTGACGAAAAATCGGTTGAAGCACAAGCGAAAGAAATCAAGGAAATGTTTGCTTCGAAAGAAGAGGTGAAATCGATTTTCGCATACGAAGCAGCGCAGTTTGAAGAGTTGGTAAACAAGCATCCGAAAATCAGTGCTCGCTTGAATAATCGTGAGCAAATTCAGCAGCTCAACGACGAAATCTTCATCCTCGAAGGCGAAATGGAAATGACCAAGGGCGAAGGATCGTTAAAAAAACTGGATGTAAAAGCAGAGCAATTGTACTTGAAGCGCTCCATGCTTGAAATTGAGAACGCCAGCGTAGTTGCAGATATGACTCGCGAAGAATATAACAATGAACTTTCGAAGTCGAATGAAATGATTGGCTTGAACCAAGACAAGCTGAATGAAAAAGTACAGGTGCGCGATGAAGTCGCCAAGTTGAAGCGTGAGTCGGATATGAATATGGAGGCCGCAGTAAAATTGCGCGAGCAGGCTCGTCCAATTTACGACGACATCGAACGTGCCGATTACTATCGCCAGGCCTATGCCTTGGAGGCACTTGCTATCAATCAGCAGCGTCAAATACAAACCATCTGCGGAAAACTCGAAATGCTCAACCAGTATACCGAGCCACAATTGGCAATGTTGAAATCAGGCACTGTGCCCGCAGATTTGCGCGAAAGCAAGACTGAAGCCGCAAGCACTGCAACTGAAACAGCAGCTCCGGCTAACACTGCACTAGAACAGGCAATGGCTGAAAATGCTGCTATAGCTCAGCAAGCGAATCCTGCCTCAGAGACTTCATCAACTCCTGTAGTAGATGGTGCAGCCAACGTTGCAACTTCAACTGATCAACCTACATCTCCTACAAGTGTGCATACAGCAGCAGAAAATCTTGAATCTCAAAACGCAGCAGCAGCAGCAGCAGTAGCCGTTTCTGTTGAGAATGAGAGCCCAGCTGCAAATGCTGCAACCGAAATTGCAACCGAAACGGTAATTGAAACACAAACCGCAACAGTTGCTGTAGAAAACAAGATTGAAGATGCATCTACCTTTACTACCCGAGCAGAAACCGCAGACCCTGCGAAAACGATCGTAGTTGAAGCTGCTCCTATTGCAGAGAACAAGACTGCATTAGTTGCACCAGCAGCATCAGAAGCCAAAGGAACACCAATTGCACCTGCTGCTTCTGAAGGTCGTGCAAAGGCTTCAGCCAATGCAGCCGATTACTATTACAGCATGCCAAGCGAAGTTGTTGCCGATTTGTTTGCAAAAACAGCACGTGGTGTATACAGCGACGCACGTCCTATTCCAGTCGACATGGAAATGCCGAAAGGTGTTTACTACAAAGTCCAGATTGGCGCATTCCGCAACGATATTCCACAAAACCTGTACGATCAGTTTGCTCCCATCAGTGGAGAGCGTCTGAACACCGGAATCACACGCTATACTGCGGGTTTCTTTGTGCAGTTTGAAAATGCAAAAGACGTGAAGCAGCAAATTCGTGCAATGGGCTACGGCGATGCATTCATTGTTGCCTACCGCGATGGCAAACGCATACCGCTTTACGAAGCAGCTTCCATTACCGATGGTCCGGAATTGGCCGCATCTATTAAAGCTGCGTTCGAAAAGGCAGCAGTGGGTAGTGTAGCGCAAAACACCAACGCAGCCGCTAATGCCACTTCAGTTGCATCAGCCAACAGTAGCTCACAGCAAGTGAATGGAACAGCAAATGGAAGCGTAAGCGGAACTGCCTCGAGCAATCAGGCTAACGCTGCAAACAATAATGCTCAGGCAGCCAACAAAAATGCTACTGAACTCAATGTAGATGCTGAAGTAGCAGCAGAATTGGCACGCAAGCCGGCGACACGTTCGGTTCAAGAAATTGATGCCGCAGCAGCGAAGCCCAAGAAAACTGACTACTACAAGGCCGATCAGCCTCAGGTAGCTGCAGCCGAACAAGTAGAAAAAATCCAAGGTTTGTTCTATACTGTTCAGGTAGGTGTATACAGCAAGCCTGTTGCAGCAGCTCTTTTGCAGAATGTCAATCCGCTGAATTCTGAACTGACCGAGACGAATAAAATTCGCTATACCTCGGGTCAATACAACAATATGAACGACGCTGTAGCAAAACGCGATGAGATACGCAAGCAAGGCATTGTTGACGCTTTCGTTACCGCCTATTACAATGGCAATCGTATCACCTTGAGTGAAGCCGATTTGCTCCTGAAAGAGAAAGGAGCTGGTATTCTTTCAAAATAACATACGCATTTCAACCTAAAATGGCCGCTTAAGAGCGGCCATTTTATTTTAACAACTCACCTGTTTGTTAAATCACTTCTGCCCATTTCGTTTGTATCTATGCTCTCTATATTTGCATAAGTGAATACGCTTCTCACAAAAACTACCAGCGGTGTGCGCATTACGGTTCATCCCAGATATGAGGAGAACCTAAGCTTTGCGCCCGAGGAGAGCTATGTGTTTTCGTATCACATCACGGTTGAAAATCAAAACGACTATCCCGTAAAGCTGCTTCGCCGCCATTGGTTCATTTTCGACTCTGTTGGTATCAATCGCGAAGTAGAAGGAGCCGGAGTTGTGGGTGAAACACCGCTTATCATGCCCGGTGAGTTTTTTAGCTACAACAGTGCATGTGATTTAAAATCGCCTCGCGGTTCCATGCATGGTTTCTATACGATGCAACGTTTTGGCACCGAAGAGTTATTTGAAGTGAACGTACCTCAGTTCAATTTGGAGGCGCCCCACTCTCTTTCCTGATTACCGTTCAATAAGCTTTGCCAAACGCTCGAGCTCCTTCTTGAAAAAGGGTTCATTGACAGCATTCCGGATGTAGTTCTTCTCTGAACGAGTAAGATGCCAGCTGAGCGATATCTGAGACTCTTTGGTTTGTTCCAATTGAAATTGAATGGTCTCTATCGGCACCTTCAGCGAGGTTTGCAACAGCATAAAAGCATCGTCCCCACTGTAATCTTGAGTACGGGTCAGGTTACCATAAATACCACCCAACGGTGCCGAAAACTTGTTAAGCAGTGTCGATGATCGACTATCCAAATCCTTATCGCGAGGTAAGTCGCGTACTTGCACGATTACCACACCACTCGTATTCGTTTCAATCCAATGGCGCAATGCATGCACGAATCGGTAGGTTGTCTTCCACCCGAAATTATCACGAATGCCGGCGTCCATCACTTCCATAACCGGAGTGCTGGGCAGCACAGCCATAGGCGTTACATAGGGAAACGTTGCGTTCATGCGGAGTGCACTCGAAAAACGTAAATGACCTGCGTCGTGTGCTTGAAACAGTCGGCTGAATTCAATGTTTTCGTGCAACAACTCCCCTGTGCGTTCTCCTGCTGCATCGGAACAGAGGAAGCTATAAGGCTGCGAGCCAATGATGAGGCGTCGACCATCGTTGGCAATCGTTGGTGATAGCACCATCAAGGGTATGGACCCCAATCGCTCGGGCTCTTCATAATCGCTCAATCGCTTGTCGAACGCACCGCCTGTGTTTCGTTGCAATTGTTCCTCCAACGCTGTGGCTCTGTCTTTTGAATAGCGATAACCATCATCGGTAAGCCTTCGGTAGCGTATAAACCAATCGCCGGTTGTAGCTGCCAGCATCACCGGATTAAGCAAATCCTTTCCCATATTTTCGGCATACCGTGGATCGCTGAGGTTGATTCTCCCGCTTTCAGATTGCAGCATTAACTCACGCAAATAAGCCGCACCCACCATTCCGCCCGAAGCCCCTGTCATGAGCACTGTTTGCTTCAACAATCGACCGTTGCAAATACTATCCGCATAAGGTATTGCACGCATGGTCCAATAAGCCGAGCGCGAACCTCCGCCGCTATGGTTCAGAATGACAAGCTTCGGTTTATGAGCGCTGTCGGCAGAGAGAGCTGATAAACGCCTCGTCATAATTGCCTCAGCATTCACAATATCTGCCTGTACGATGGAACGATCATAGTCCATGGTTTGCGGCTCATAGGCGACAGGAGGCACCTCGTAATTGAGACCATAAGCAGCAGTCGGATTGCGAAACCAACTAAGCTTGTGATGCGCCAAATTGAGGAATGCCATAAAGGCAATAACCAAGGTAAAGGTCCATCCGCGCAACCACGAGTGCAATGCACTGATGAGCATGATGAGCATGGTTAGAAACAACAACACGCTGCCAGCAGCCGGCAGAATGAACAGTTCCACAGAAGCCACCGCCCCTAGGAAAAGAAACGACAGCAAAATGAGTAGTTCAAAACGGGATGCATTGACGTGATTCTGTTCGAAAACCTGTTGCAAAATTTCACGTTTGTAGTGGCGACTATCACGCGCCCATGCAATGCGTCGGAAGGAAGTGAGATAGGTATCAACACGCCATTTATGCCCAATCAATTTACTGCTCAACCAACGCATAGGCTTGTGTATGGGCGAGTCAACCGGCGAATTCTCTTCATGCGAAGAATCCTTTGTTTGTTCATGCTTTCCAAATGCCGCCGCATCTTTGTTGGTGTGCAAAAAATAGACGAATGAAAGCGTCTGAAAGACCGTTAATGCAAATAAGAAAGCTGCTAGGTTAAGTACCACTTCAACCGCAGGAATACACTCGCGTAGCAGTTGAAAGCGGGCGCTGAAGAAAAGATAGGTCAATACAAACGAGGCCGGTAGCAGAAAGTTATTGATGCAGAACTTATGAAAGGGCCTGTTTAATGTAGCTATCACCGGAAAGCGATAGCCATGCATCATGTACGTGTAGAGATTATAACCACTGATAAAACCACCCACTGCGAAACCCAGCATAGCGAAGGAGAGCACTCCGGTTTCCCCTAAATACTCGGGCACCAAAAACAGCTGTGGGATGCCAATGCGCTGACCTAAATTGCCGGCTATAACAGCAAACAACAACACCCAAATTGCCAGTAGAAAATGGTTCTTCTTCAGATGCAGCAACAGCAACTGAAACGGGAAGAAGTATCGCCAATGGCGGCGTTGGGGGTGCATGACGCTAATATAGGGACTGGGGACGGAGGACTGGAGACTGATGACAAATAGCAGTTACCTTATAACCTGTAACTAGTCCCCAGTCCCCAGTACCCACAAATCACTCTCCCCTCTCACGCTCGCGTCTCAAGTCTTTCTCTTTGGTATCAGCGCGTTTGTCGCCGATGTTTTTACCCTTGGCCAGAGCGATCTTGAGTTTTGCATACCCCTTCTCGCTAATGAATAGCAGCGTCGGTACGATGGTAATGCCGGCATCTTTTAGTTTGCGGTCAATCTTGCGAAGTTCAATGCGATTGAGTAGAAGCTTGCGTTCGTTGCGCTCCTTGTGCTGGCTGTAGCCCGCATTGGAGTATGGACCGATGTACATATTGATTACAAACAGCTCCCCGTTGCGCATCTTGCAATAGGCATCGCCTATATTGGCTTTGGCGGCTCGAAGGCTTTTGATTTCAGAGCCCGAAAGCACAATACCTGCAGTGTACTCCTCAAGAAGGAAGTAGCGGAACAGTGCCTTTTTATTCTGAATTTCGATAGCCATAGAAGGGGGCAAAGGTAGGGCAACAAAATCCAATGCGTCTACTTCACCTCCAGGATGCATTCGGCATCGATGCCCCACCACTGTGTATCGTCGGTAACGAAATCGACTACCATCCGATAGGTTCCCTTCCGTGGCAGATCAACTGTTAGTCCGGTAATAAGAACATCTTCCACATCGGCTTCAAGCGACGACTTAAAGGAAGGCTTGCTTACCAACGCACCCGACGAGTCGTACAGTCGATAACTCAAAAACGTGCGCGAGGAGCTATCGGGTAT
>JBILIX010000082.1:0-7537 GCA_044368835.1 Flavobacteriales bacterium
GCTCCACCGTCGCGCATGTCTTCAATACGCTCGCGCAATTGTGGGTTGCGATAATCCAAGTTGATATCGTGTCGGGAAGGGTCGGCAAGTAGAAAGAAACAACGCATCTCAATGTGTTGCGACAAGCAAGTGTCGAGAATGTACTCATAGGTATCAAACGGATCCTGTTCGTCGGCCAACACACATTTCATTCGCCTTGCGGCGCGAGCGGGCTTCAAGCGCAACAGATCGAGCAGAAATCCGCCCATGGTGCGCCGCACTCCCTTGTAACGAAAAGCAAAAGCGCTGTCGACGTCAATCGTTGCTACCGTTCGAAATGCCGGAACAGCGGAATTATAGCCGGGGTAAAATCTATGAATCTCGTCGTGTACTTCTCTACGCCAAAGGTCGGCCCATGGCCGCTTCACGAGTGCTGCACCTCCCCAGGCACTGTGTCCTGAAAAACGGCCGTGCTCATCGAAAGATGTCGCGGTATACTCTTCATAGCGTGCAAGCAGAAAAAAACAAGCTGTAAACGGATCGAACCGACCACTTCCATCGAAGTCGGGGTATGCCATACTATTCCTATAACAAACCGGTGGTTGCATCGGCACCAACTCTTTGTTCCAGAGCAAATCTACTTGCGGGAAAACCGGCACCTCAGCAACCGGGCATGGTTCGTTGCTGTACCAAATGCGCGGGCCTGATGTGTCAGCAAACAACGATGCATCTGAAGTCACACGCAATGCCTCACCTGCAAACGAGAACATCCAACGCAAGGTGTAATCGAGGCGAGGGTGCAGAATTGGGGTGTATACAAGCACTGGTTACAAGTATTGAATGATTGAACTGCAAATTTGTTCCGCTGCATGACCATCGCCGTAGAGCTGAGGCCAGCTGTCGAACGAACGCTGCATCAAAACATGAGCAGCTTCGAGAATGCGCTTGGTATCGGCGTCGGCCACAATAGCGTGCCCACCGTGGGTGAGTTCCACCCATTCTGTTTCCGGACGCAAGATCACGCAAGGTCGCTGCACGAAGTATGCTTCTTTCTGAAGACCTCCGCTGTCGGTAAATACCAGTCTTGACGCAGCTAACAACGCAATCATCTGCACATAGCTGGCCGGGGGAACCAAACGCAATCCGGCAGCAGTTAACTCATCCTGCTGTTTTGCACTCAAAAACTTGAGCAAACGCGGGTGAGTGGGTAACACTACAGGCATGGCGTGCTCAGCCGACCACTGCTTCAGTGCATCGAGAATGCCGTTGAGCCTTTCGGGAAAATCCGTGTTGTTATCGCGGTGAATGGTGGCAACCGCATAGCTACCCTTCTGAAGACCCAATGCCTGCAAGTATGCGTCGCCTTCGGGCTTATTTGAAAAGTGAATCGCGTTGTCGTACATCACATCTCCGCTGCGCAACACCAGCGGCTTATCGATGGTGGGTGCATGATTCTCTTCCGTGCTAAAACCCTCGCGCTTCAGATTATCGATGGCCGTTTGCGTAGGAGCAAATAACAAGGTAGAAACATGGTCCGTCGCAATGCGATTAATCTCTTCGGGCATTTGCTTGTTGAACGAACGGAGGCCCGCCTCGACGTGCACAACCGGAATGAACATTTTAGACGCAACCATAGCGGCTGCTAGGGTTGTATTGGTATCGCCGTAAACCAAGACAGCCGAAGGTTTTTCCTCCAACAACACGCGCTCCAGCCCTTCCATGATGCGGGCCGTTTGCACCGCGTGCGAACCCGAACCTACAGCCAAGTTGTGCGCAGGAGTGGGTATACCCATTTCATTGAAAAACACTTGCGACATGCTCTCATCGTAGTGCTGACCGGAGTGCACAAGCACCTCCTGTAACTTCCCATCACCGAGTTTCTTTACCGCTCGCGAGAAGGCAGCAGCCTTGATGATCTGCGGGCGAGCACCTACAACGGTAATTATTTTCTTCATTCT
The DNA here is from genome assembly GCA_044368835.1 of Flavobacteriales bacterium. Lineage (GTDB taxonomy): Bacteria > Bacteroidota > Bacteroidia > Flavobacteriales_D > Sanyastnellaceae > JAIBBG01. The sequence goes on from JBILIX010000082.1 coordinate 1,938, forward strand.
TTCAATTCGTTTTCATCACAAAAGCTGTAGTAGCCGTTATCGGTTACAACCAAGTGGTCAATGACGGGGCATTCTAGCATTTGTCCGCAAAACACCAGCCTTTTGGTAAGCTGCCGATCTTCATTGCTCGGATCCCGATTGCCACTGGGGTGATTGTGGGCCACAATAATACTCGCTGCATTATTCTCGAGCGCAATTCGGAACACCTTTTTTGGATCGGCAATGGTTGCGCTGAGCCCCCCCTCACCCACTTTGTCGACCGAGAGCACGCGGTTGGCCTTGCTCAGGGTGATAACCCAAAACTCTTCGTGCGGCAGGTTCCACATGTACTCGAGCATACGCTCATAGGCATCGCGGGAGTGCCGAATGGAAGCCGATTGTTTACTAACGGAAGCCATTTTGCGCTTTGCAAGCTCAAGTGCAGCGACCACTACTACAGCCTTGGCGGGGCCCATGCCCTTGAACTGCGTGAGTTCTTTGCACTTCATGGATCCAAGCGCTTGTAAGTCGTGCTTTACACCTTGCAATATGCGCCTCGCCATGTCGAGCGCGCTTTCCTCACGCGTACCGGAGCCAATCAGCAGCGCCAGCAATTCAGCGTCGCTCAGAGCATGTGTTCCTTTTAGCAGCAGTTTTTCGCGTGGGCGCTCATCGGGCGACCACGCCTTGATAGAGAGTGTTTTTTCCATGGCCGCAAAAGAAAAAAGGCCCTCCAATTGGAGAGCCTTTCCTTATTCCTGTAAGGAATATCGTATTATTTCAACTTGTTCACAAACACTTGAGCCTTCCCCTTGAGGTTGCCCGCTTTGTTTTTGTGAATCACATTGTTTTTAGCGAGTTTGTCGAGCATGCTCACAACCTTCGGGAAAAGAGCAGAAGCTTCTTTTTTCGAAGTCATCGCACGCAACTTGCGCATTGCATTGCGCATAGTCTTATGGTAATATTTGTTGCGCAGACGCTTAGCGTTGTTGCTACGAATGCGAGTGATAGCTGATTTGTGGTTTGCCATTGTTCTGTAAAATTCGGGCGGCAAATATAGTGTGAACTTGTTTGGATGCAAAAAAAAAGAAGAAAAAGGAAAAATGAGGCGATTTCAAGTGGCGAATGGCGAGTGGCGAATTATCCTGAAGACTTACCTATTTCTTTCGCAATCCCTCCTTGAACTCAATTTATTTATGGATGACCTCTATCAGAAAAACGCAACTTCCGACCACTCGCCACTTGCCACTCGCCACTCGCCACTTCTCTGAACTGTGCGCCGCTTCCCTTGTTTTCACAGCATGCAAAACGCTGAAGACACCGACCGCATCATCCAAATGGCATGGGAAGACCGCACGCCGTTTGAGGCTATTTACGTCCAATTCGGGTTGAAGGAAGATGACGTGAAAGCGCTGATGAAGCGAGAATTGAAAGCGAGTAGCTACCGTCTGTGGCGCGAGCGGGTGGAAGCATGCGGCACAAAGCACGCAAAACGGAGAAGTGAAGACATTGGCCGCTTTAAGAGCAAGGCACAGCGATCCATTACGAACAACAAAATCAGCAAACGATAAAAATGAGTACATACATACTTGCCGGCGCGAGCAGCGCTATAGCAAAAGCAACAGCGCTTCAACTTATGGATCAGGGGCACCGCGTTATTGCCATAAGCCGATCGGAAGTCGAAGGTCTAGGTGATTTCCACCAGGTAAATGCGTACGATTTCGGCGCCTTCCCTGCGATTGACGAGCCTATTGATGGCCTTGTGTATTTTCCAGGAACCATCAATCTAAAACCCTTTCATCGCCTTACACAGGCTGAATTTCAGGGCGATTTGCAAATCAACACGCTGGGTGCTGTTGCCTTTGTGCAAGCCTACCTGAATAATCTGAAGCAAAGCGCACAGCCTTCGGTGGTGCTCTTCAGCAGTGTAGCCGTGGGAGCCGGCATGCCCTTTCATGCCTCGATAGCCATGGCAAAAGGCGCCAACGAAGCCCTCACCCGCTCACTGGCGGCCGAATATGCGCCGCTCATTCGTTTTAACTGCATAGCTCCATCGCTCACGCACACACCGTTGGGAGAGAAGTTCCTCAACACACCCGAAAAAATAGAAGGCGCCCAAAAGCGCAACCCGCTAAAGAAAGTCGGCACACCACAGGAGCTGGCCGACATGGTCGAGTTCCTATTGTCGCCCAAATCGGCTTGGGTTACAGGGCAGGTGTTGGCTGTTGATGGTGGGATGGGAGCGCTTCGAGTGTAATGACGAGTGGCGAATGGCGAATGGCGAGTGGCAAATGGCAAGTGGCGAATGGCAAGTGGCGAATGGCGAATTATCCTTCGGGAAATTCTTGTTTTTCTCCCAATAGCAACATGAAGTCAATTGGATTACAAATGACCTCTACCAGAAAAACGGAACTTCCGACCATTCGCCACTCGCCACTCGCCATTCGCCATTGACCATTCGCCATTTTTTTTTCGCTTCCTCTTGCATCATTGAAACCTGTAACTATATTTGCAGCCGCTTAGAAAAACGATGGCCCGTTCGTCTAGGGGTTAGGACAGCAGATTTTCATTCTGTAAACAGGGGTTCGATTCCCCTACGGGCTACTAGGACACGCCACCCAATTGAGGGTGGCGTTTTTGTTTTAATCCGGTTGGATTCAAAGGAGAAAATGGTCACCATGAAATTTATGTGACCAACCGACATTCTTCAAGCAATCTCCTTACATTTAACCATCCGAGATTTATACCTACACATGCAACAAGCAATCAACCTTTTTCTAGCGATTTCGATGCTGCTGTTGCTGTATTCTTGCAAGAAGGAAAACGTATACCCCAACAACCCCATTCCAACGAATGCTGAGGTTTCCACACTAACCGTTGAACAGTATGTGAATCGTTGCTTTATTGATTTGCTTGGGCGAGCTGCTACTGAAACGGAGTTGAGCGGTTTTGTTGGTTTGCTTGAAGGTGACAATTTCTCCGTAGAAACAAGAAGAGCGTTCATCCATGAATTGCAATCCGATGCGCTTTATCAGGCTGAGTACCTCAACAAGGTGTATGTCGATATGAAGGCCCGATACCTGGATGGGTTGAACAACGATGAAATACAGCAAGAAGCCAACTTCTGGCTCTCACAGGCGCAGCAGGCATTCACGTTAGGCGATGCCTTGGCGTATGAACTTACCCTACTGGAATACCAAAAAATCATGGGTATTCGCAACATGGCTGTTAACTGGGAAAGCAATCCCCTCGATTATGCAGCAAGCGCAAAAGCGATGATGTTCAATTCGATCTATGACGATTTGAATATGGGCGTTTTTAATTTCATACACGCCGCGTTTGATCAAAATTTCTACCGCTATCCTACCGACCAAGAGTATGAGCAATTGTATGCCGCAGTGGAATACAACGGTCCGGGAATGCTTTTCCAACAAAACGTTTCCAGCAAATCCGAGATGCTCGATGTGCTTGTTGAATCGACCGAATTCAAAGAAGGACTGGTGCGTTGGTTCTACCGAACCTATTACATCCGTGAACCCGACACAAATGAACTGGTCGCCGGTATTGCTTATTGGTCAACCTCCAACGATTTCAGCGCGTTTCTACAACAAATTCTTTCGAATGATGAATATGCAGGAGTTAACCCCTAATACGTTTTCGCCAAAAGCGACGGCGTTTGCAGCGGCAGCCGCAGCGGCATTGCTGCAAGCCTGCCGCAAATCGGACGATGTTTTCGAATTGGAGACACCGCTTCTTTACGCCGATAACAGTAGCAAAACGAAACTCAAAACCAACGAGCAATTCATCAATATCCTCTATACCGGGCTGTTTCAAACCGCTCCTACCGAAGATTACCTCAGCGCACTTTCAACCATTCTTACCAGCATAGGCGACCAACTGTTGGCTCGCGAAGTAGTAATCGCGAATTTCTTCAACACGCCCGATGTGCAATTGCCAAGTATGGAGGAAATGCGGGGTAACGTGGGTGCTTTCGTTGAAGAAACCTATAAGAACTTTTACTTGAGACTCCCCGGTGCTGCCGAAAAAGCGTGGGTAACCCAATTCATCGAGTCGCAGCCGGAATACACACCGGAGCTTGTCTACTTCGCTTTTGCCTTGTCGAACGAATACTTATACTATTAAGCGCATGACCAATCGGAGAGACTTCATAAAAAAGTCGGGGCTTGCAGTTGCAGGCGCCACTCTAGCACCTACGCTGCTGCCATCGGGTCGATTGTTTGCATCGACCGGAAGCCGGTCGGGCGAACACGTTGTGCTGGTCATGTTTGCCGGTGGGGTTCGTCACCAAGAATCGGCCGGCAAACGCTACCTGGCCGATGCGCAACCCGGCGAAACAGCCGAAGGAAACCTGCTCTACAACATGCTCAGCGGAACGCCGCCCAATTCTCAAATACTATATGGTACAGGCGACGGGAGTGTTGCCATTCCCTCAATTTTGACCACACCCTTGCAAGCGCAAGGAACTCTGTTCAATGAAGTGCGAGCCTTCAATACGGGACACTACGGCGCGCTCAACTCTATTTTGCAAGGCTCCGACCCCGTAGGCCAAGGACTTCGCATACGACCTGTTGCACCCACTATTTTCGAATACCTGCGCAGGCACGGAGGCTATGCAGCGAGCGATGTTTGGTTTGTAGGAAACAGTGTGGGTGGTTCAATCCCCTTGCTGAATTACAGTTCTCATCCCGATTACGGCATTCGTTACGGCGCTAACTTTTTTGCCCCTACCATTACATTTCACCCCAACAGCCAAACCTACATTGGTGACATGAAGACCTATCACCCCGAGAGTGAGTGGTCTCCGATGCTACGCTTGAAGAGTTTTCTCGACTCCAATTTCTCCATGACCGACCAGCAGCTTGATGCACTGGGAAATACCACCGAAGAGAAGGAAAACATCAAACTGTTCATGAAGGAGATGAACGAACGCACCAACTCAGGCACTATCGACCTGCCTCCCGCAACAGACAGCGGAGATACCTTTAGCATGGGCTATGCCGTGGAAGTATTGAAGTGGTTTAAGCCGGCATTTTTGTGCGTCAACTTGAATGATGTCGACGCGTGCCACAATAACTTCACCTCCTACATCAAAGCCATGCACAGAGCCGACCATGCGGTTGGTCATCTGTGGAACACCATTCAGTCTATACCCGGAATGGCAGGGAACACAACCCTTATTTGCATACCCGAATGCGGCCGTAACGACGAACCCAATGCCATTGTAGACAGCAACGGTTTTGTGTCGTTCGACCACAGCGATGAGAACTCGAAGCGCATCTTTGCCTTGCTAGCAGGCCCCACCGTGCCGGCCAACCTTACCTTGGGAAGTGAAGGCACGGCCATCGGACAAGTAAGCGACGCCATGATGACTGTGGCAGATTTGCTTGGCGTGAAAGAAGCCGTGCAACAAGCCGGATACACTGATCCGTCGGCTCAATCATTTTTTGATTTAATCTGATGCGCATGCGACCTCACCTCATATTCATCGCGTTCTTGCTCATCATGGGATGCAAGCAAGAAAGCTACAATCCCTACTCCGATGTTCAAGAGCCCGAAACGGAGGAAACAACTACCCAATTCCCTGTGGGCTCCTTCCCGTA
>JBILIX010000083.1:0-7518 GCA_044368835.1 Flavobacteriales bacterium
TGCGCTTCTAGCCCCCAACACCACATCGCACTCACCGGGAATATCGCTTAACACCTTATTCCAAACTTCTGTGCGCTCGTTGTCGCTATAGCCGCTGTGATAAACACCTACTCGCTTTCCAAAAAACCTACGCAATCGCTGTATAATCTGAGTTGTTAGTGCTATCTCGGGCAATAGGAAAAGTACTTGTTTTCCTTTGGCCAGAGCTTCCTCTATGAGCGATGCATACACCTCGGTCTTTCCGCTGGAGGTTACACCGTGCAGCAAGCAGACATCCTTCTCTTGCCAATTCAACAGAATAGCATCCTTTGCTTCCGACTGAGCAGGCGACAATTCGCGCGTGGGAGATGTGCTCAGCAGACCAGCATTCAATCGGCCGACTTCTCGTGTTACCGACGTAAAGATTCCCTTCTCTATCATAGCCGAAACCACAGCGGAAGCAACACCTTGCTTTTGCAATTTGGCGCGCTCCATTTCCGGCAATTTCTTCCCATCCCATTGCACCAACTGTAAAAAAAGCATGAGTGCCTCCGTTTGCTTCTGCGCTCTTCGAGTTTCGAGTTCGGCAAACAATTGTTGCAAACGAGCCTCCGATTCATACTGCCTATCGAGCGAAATAAACTCTGCTGTCTTGGGTTTGAATTTTTCCTTGATTTCTTCCTCACTTCGCAGCCAGCCACTTTCAACCAGTCGTTTTGCAATGGATTGTACTTGCTTTATTCCCAGCAACTCAGCAATATCATCGAGTGACATGCTTCCACGCACTCGTAGAGCTCTTACAACCGTTTGCTCCTTTTCACTCAGTTCACTTTCGTCATCGTCATTCACAGGAACAAACCGTGTTTCACTCGATAATTTCAGAGCAGCCGGCAAAGCCGCGCTCATCACATCGCCCAATGTGCAGCAGTAATAATTCGCCATCCATTCCCAAAGCGCGAGTTGCTGCGGCATTACCAGCGGCTGCGCATCAAGCAATGCGTCAATGTATTTTGCTTGGTAGTTTGTGGGCCCTTGTTGGTGTATGGCGCGGATTATTCCGGTAACAAGTTTCGATTTTCCCAGTGGAACCACAACACGCTGGCCAACTACTACATCGTCATTCCAATCAAAGGGAATCCGATAGGTAAGCGGAACGGGCAATGCCTGCGGCACAATCACATCAGCAAACAACGTAATCCGTTCCATTGTCGCGAAGATAAGCAGTGCGTGAGCAAGCCCCTCCATCAACAAAAAGCCCGCTATGAAAGCGGGCCAATTGTTTATCAAATGAACAAAACGATTTTATCGAACAATAGGCAGTCGCTGCGTAACAACGCTTTCCCCATTCGAGAATTGGATGATGTAAATGCCACTTACGAATTGGTTGAGATCTGCGTCAATTGTCCGCGATTCACCAGCATTCAACTCACCAACAAAAAGGTTGCCCACGCGACGACCATTCATGTCGAAAGCGTCAACACCCCAGCGGCCGGTTTCATGCGCCGTTAGTTGCACATTCAAACGGTCCTGTGACGACTGCCATGTGCTCATTTCCGGCTGATTCAGCATTGGTGTAGCGGCTGGTTGTTCGAAGAAAATAAGCTGCGTGTGGCAGGTTTCATTTCCGCTGCAGTCTATTGCGCACCAGTTGCGCTCGAAAGGCAAACAAGGTTCACCTGCCTCACCGAGTTCCGTGTACACGACTTCAACAATTCCTGAGCAGTTATCCTCTGCCGTAATTACAGGTGGCTCCGGCAATGGTTGTCCACATATCAAGAAGATTGGCTCCGGATACTCGCTCAATACAGGAGGAGTTTGGTCGATAAAAGTCAAGACTTGCACTTCCTGAGTTACGTTGCCACACTCGTCTTCGGCAGTCCAGCGTCGAGTCAGAATCATTGTACAGCCAATGGTTTCCATTGCTTCAGAAAGTGTGAAAACCGGTTGAGCCGTACAATTATCTACCACGAATGCATCGGCCGTCGGAAGAGCATCACCGCAATCCAGCGTTACATCCGCAGGTACTCCTAAAATTTGCGGCCTTTCCGTATCGCTCACTGTAAGAGTGTAGCTTGATGAAGTCGAGTTCCCGCATGCATCGGTCAACGTGCACGTGCGAATACTTGTATAGCTATTCGGACAATCGCCCTCAACAATCTCCTCATTCCAGGTAACAGTTACATCAGAGCAGTTTTCGGTGTATTCGATATACGACTGTTCTACCGCTGCTACCGCACTGCATGAAACCGCAGCCGAAACAGGGAATGAAACGAAGGCAGGTGCAACAGCATCGCTTACTATGAGCGTTTGAAATGCCTGAGCAGTATTACCACATGCATCTGTTGCCGTATAGTTGCGCACGCGTGTTCCACATGAACCAGCAGTGAATGTGTCTGTGTAAGTAACCGTTACATCACCGCAGTTATCAAACACTGTAACCAAGTCTACTGAAGCATTCGCACACGATAATTCAACTACTGCATCAAACTGGTTGAACACAGGAGCCGTATCATCGTTAAAGGAAATAGTTTGAACGTGTGTTGAGCTATTTCCGCACAAATCAGTCGCGGTGAAGGTGCGCGTAATGGTGTATGCATTTGCGCATTCACCCACTTCTGTAAATTCTTCATAGGTCACCTCAGTAGGCTCAGAGCAAGCGTCGGACACCTGTGGAAGTTCCACTGCAGGCATCTCATCGCCGCATGACAAAACCAAATCTTCAGGAGCAGACAGGAACACAGGTCCCTGATCATCAATAAACTGGATGATTTGCACGAAAGTAGCGCTGTTACCACACGCGTCAACGGCAGTGTATTCGCGCATTATTTGATAGCCGCAACCAAACGACTGTGTTTCGTCAACGTGCGACATTTCAACGCTGCCACAAGCATCTACTGCAACAACATCGGCTGCAGGCACAAGATCACCGCAACTCAAAACGATGGTTTGGGCTATACCTTCAAAGCTTGGCGCTGTTTCGTCAACTACCGTAACAAATTGCTCCGCAGTTGACCAATTTCCGCATCCATCGGTGGCCGTAAACACACGCGTGAAGCTATTGCCGCAATCACCATTGGTAAATCGCTCTTCTGTAATTGTTACCTCTGAGCAACCGTCAATGGCCACCGCATCTTCCAATGAAGAATCATCGCCACAACTTATGGTTGTAGCTTCAGGTACGGAAATAAACAGAGGAGCAATGTTGTCAATCAATGTTATTACCTGTACCAGTGCAGTAGTGTTACCGCAGGCATCCGAAGCGAAATAGATACGCTGCAATGTGCTGCCGCAAGGTGATGTTACCAACTGCTCATCCACAGTAAGAGTAATATCTTCCGGACCAGAGCAATTATCGGTAGCTGTCGTTGTGGCAACCGGCAAATCAACGCCGCAGATAATCGTTGTGTCGGCAGGAACACCGAGCAATACCGGTGCAACTTCATCCACCACATAAATCGTTTGGATGGCTGAAACACTGTTGCCGCAAGCATCAGTTACTGTATAGGTGCGCTCGATATTATAACCACCGGGGCAACCACCGGGCACCAGTACATCATTCACAGAGGCCGTTGCAGCACTGCAATTATCTTCGAATACCACTGAGCTAGCATCAGCTGCTGGCACTTGATCGCAACCTGTTGTAACATCTTCAGGCAATGAAAGAATTACCGGAGCTGTATTGTCGGCGTAAGTAATTTCCTGATCGAACGTTGCAACGTTTCCGCAAGCATCGGTAGCGAACCAGTGACGAACCAAGCTACCCGAACAGCCTTGGCCAGAGGCAGCTTCGTCTTCAAACGTGATGGTGACAGCTGAACAATTATCTTCTACAACAGGCAAGGCACCGTCGTTTGATAAGGTTCCGCATACCGACACCAGATTCTCAGGAGCAGAAATGAAATTAGGTGCCGTGGTGTCCTCAAGCACTATAACCTGTTGTGCTGATGATGTGTTTCCGCAACCATCCGCAGCAGTATAGGTGCGAATCACAACAGATCCGCAATCGGCAGGTACTTCAACATCAGTAAAATCCAAGGCCGCAACCTGAGAGCAGGCATCGGTGACCTCTGGTGATGGAATTTCCAATAAACTCAAATCATCGCCGCAAGAAGCATAGACGGTGTCGATATCAGCAAATTCAGGCCCAGCGTTGTCGGTGAGGTTATAGGTACGCTCTTCTGAAGCAGTGTTTCCACAATTATCGGTGGCTGTCCATGTATAAGTAACTATGCTGCCGCAATTGCCTGGTACAGCAACTTCGGTCAAAACCACGACTACATCGGTATCGCAATTATCAGTTGCACTTACCTCTGCGGCTATTGGAGCGCCTCCGCAAGAACCTTCGGCTGAATCAGGGATACCAACCAAAACAGGTGCTTGGGTATCAACAAAGGTCACCACTGTCGATTCGAGTGCCTGATTGCCGCAGGCGTCAAAAGCTCTCCAAATACGGATGTAGCTTCCAGCGCAATCAAACAATGGCTCGTCCGTCCAGGCAAGAGTCACTTGAGAACAATTATCGTTCACGATTGCCGTATCCAACACGAACTCATCACCGCAATTGAGTGTCACAGATTCAGGAATATAGCTGAACTCGGGGTCTGCGCTATTCACGAATGTGATGACTTGTGAAGCGGTCGACGTATTGCCACATGCATCGGTAGCAGTCCATGTGGTAGTCGTGCTATATCCACATGACTGGTCTTCTGAAACTGTATTCGACGTCAAGGTGAATTCACTGCAATTGTCGGAAGCAGAAGGCTCACCAGCAGGCACCTCATCGCCACAATTCAGATCAGCGCTTAGCGGCACATTTTCAATAACAGGCGCCTGGGTATCGGCCACTTGTACGGTCCAATCCTGTGAAACACTGTTGCCGCAAGCATCGGTCAATGTATAGGTGCGAACCAAAGTGTAATTCGCCGAGCATTCTCCCTCAGTAATCACATCCGTTTGAGTAAGGGTCGTGTTAAAGCAAACCGCAGTGTATTCTACTATCGGGTTAAAATTGTCGGTGTCCTCGCAACTTAGAACAGCATCATCGGGAAACAAGGTAAACTCAGGCTCACCCTCATCAAACAAGTAGATTGTTTGCGATACAGTAGATGAGTTGCCACATCCATCGGTAGCTGTATAAATTCGGGTAACAACTCCAGGGCAACCAGCCTCAACAATTTCATCAGCATAAGAAATACTCACCGATGAGCAGGCGTCTTCAGCAGATGCATAAATGCTATCCGACGAAGTGCAAGGCACAAAGAGCGGTGATTCCACTTCAGCAAACACAGGAGCTGTTTCATCAACAACCGTGATAACGCGTGAAGCAAAAGCAACTGCTCCACAGGCATCTTCAGCGCGATAGGTATAGGTAAATTCAGAGCTTCCGCAACCAAGTTCTGGTTGCTCACATGATTGGTCCACATTAACGTCTCCATTACCGCTTACGCTTTCACCATTGAAAGTACCTGTGTATGAAAACCAGCCGCTCATACCATTGTTGCCATTCTTATTATTCGAAGCAACGCCCACCTGAAAACCGAAGTAATAATTCGAAGGCAAATGTTGCAAACTCAAATCTGAACCGGATAAGGCACCAATACCGGTAATGTGAGAGAATAACGGTTTCAGTTCATAATACATCCAATCGAGGTAATTGGAGCCGGCAAGTCCAAGATCATTCTTATAGCTTCTGTCCAATGAAGACCAATCGGTCCAGTTGCGGCCATTCTCGAAATACATGTCAACCGACATTTGCCAGGTTGAGTTGACCGAGTTTTGGATAGTTCCTGTGAGTCGACCGGTGCCATTGCCATAGAAGGTTAGCGACTGATCGCCAATGAAGTTCCAAGCTACCGAAGGCGCATCCAACAAAGGAAGCCACACGGCCCAATCGATACCGGGGCCAACTGCTGTAGAGACATTACAATCTGCTGTGACGTTGCCGGTTTCGGCCGCAAATACGTCAACACTTACAGGACCTTCACACGCACTAATAGCAGTAACACCCTCAGGGGAAGGAGTCACATCGCCACAAGCGATGGTTTCATTGGGTCCGACATTCACAAATGTCGGCTGTGCCTGAACCCACAAAAAAGATGCAGTTAAAAGAACCGTAAGAACAATGCGAGAAAACACATTGCCTGTTCGCAAAGTGAGGTTAATAGAAAGCATGTAGAAAAAAATTAGGGTTGGTAAATGGCCAAATCACATTCTTCAGAGAACATGAGATGACATTCAAATGAACCTCCGAATTTTCTTCTTGAAAATGACATATCTCCAATCTTATTAACCACACTTATCACGTGAGGAAAATCAGTCCTAACAAAGGATACCGATACGGCGTGTTCAATACTTCGTAAAATCCCGAAGGTTACAGGCAACGTCTAAAATGAAAAAAGGCATCCGTTTGGATGCCTTTCATAATTCACATAAGCGAACTACGCTTTTTTCTTATCGAGCACATCATCAATCATTCCGTACTCTTTAGCCTCTGATGCAATCATCCAGTAATCACGATCACTATCGGCCCAAACCTGATCGTATGATTTGCCGCTATGATGAGCGATGATATCGTAAAGCTCTTTCTTCAACTTCTGAATCTCACGCGCTGTAATTTCAATGTCACTGGCTTGCCCACGAGCTCCTCCCAATGGTTGGTGAATCATAACACGTGAATGCTTAAGACCTGTGCGTTTTCCTGCTTCGCCTGCGCACAACAACACAGCACCCATGCTTGCTGCCATTCCTGTGCAAATAGTTGCTACGTCAGGATTGATATACTGCATGGTATCGTAAATACCCAAACCGGCATATACGCTTCCACCGGGTGAGTTGATATAAATCTGAATATCCTTCTTGGAATCCGCACTTTCCAAAAAGAGCAATTGCGCCTGAATGATGTTTGCGATATAATCGTCAATTTCCGTTCCTAGGAAAATGATACGATCTGCCATTAAACGTGAAAACACGTCTACCTCACGGAAGGGCATGTTGCGTTCTTCAATTACAGTACGTGTCATATTCTCAGCGCCATAAACATGGCTGATAACATCATCGACTACTGTGCCGCTGATGCCATGGTTACCCATCGCATATTTTCTGAATTCTTTTCTATTAATCATTGCGTTCAAGTATTGTATATGGCGCAAATTACGTTTGCAATTCATGCGAATAGCAATGAAAATTGGAAGATGTTCACAATGCCATGCGCACTGTAAGAAGGTCGGCCGAACGAAGTGATACAGATCTGTTTTAAAATTTCTGGCTAACTTTCGCTCATGAAATTCCTAATTTTCGTCAGCTTAATAATACTTCCCTATTGGTTGGCTGGGCAATTCGTACCAATCAACCTCAAGTTAGATGTTTCAGCTGGAAACCACTTCCTACACTCACAGCTTAGCGACGGTTACATTGTTGAAAAAGTTATTCCTCAAAACATTACAGGAGGACTGAGCTACTTACTGAAAGAAAACCTGTATTTGCGGGGTGAGGTTGGTGTCGATTTGAATCGTCCCGCTGATGGGTCTCTTTATTTTCGAA
>JBILIX010000084.1:0-7510 GCA_044368835.1 Flavobacteriales bacterium
ACCAACAACGAGGTTTATACGGTATCACCTGCGGGAGGCATGTCACCTGCCGGCTATTGGTTCGAGATCGATGATACGCTCATCAGCCGCTTTCAACCTGTGACTCCGCTCTACATCGATGGCCATCATCCCGTGGCTACTTCCATGCACCGCACCAAGGGGCGCAGCATTTGGTCGTGGACGGTTACACGCTTTGGTTGGGTGGGTCGAAGCAATTGGGGCTTCAACGATGAACCAAACGAAGAGGGCTTTCGAACGCGTTTTGAAAATGGAAAACGATGTGGAGAGCGTTTTCTTCAAGGATATCAACCGCAAAAACATGTGCCCGATACGCTCGATATGGTGTGTCACAGCATGGGGTATTCGTATGCTCTTGGGTTCATTGACGCGGTAGAGCCGTATATGGTTTTGGGTAAAATGCTCATCCTTGCCCCGGAAAGCCCGGGAGTAGGAGGCATGGACTGGAATAAGTTTCAGGAAGTGTGGCAATATGGAAGCGACCGATTTGAAAAGGGAGCCGACGTTACCTGCCGACAAGACGGCATTGCACCGCAATGCGCTGTGAATGGGTTCGATAATCTTCTGCCGGAAAAAGGTGGTCGCTTGTTTATTCCCAAGGGCGCTCGAAAGGGTTTCATTCGAAGCCATCACTTGAGCTATTGGAATTGGTTTTACTGGATTAAAAAAGGCGATCGTGGATGGTTTGGCCGATAATATCCATGAAGGGTTAATTTCGCAATCACATGGACTTTGCTCAATATTTCAAGGGTGATAGTGATGTAGTTTCTGCAGAGCTCAACGCACTGTTGGAGCAACTGAAAACTATTCAGGTCAAGAAAGGGGAGACCTTGCAGCAGAAGGGCGACCATGCGAAGCATGCTTATTTCGTGGTGAAAGGGTTGTTGCGCAGCTTCACAACCGACCACAAAGGAAAGGAACACATCTTCATGTTCGCTCCCGAAGGATGGATTATCTCCGACATACAGTCAACCGCCATGCAGTCGCCGGCGGTGCTTTCCATAGATGCACTCGAAGACTCTGAAGTACAGGTCATACGCGCTGACATCTTCGAGCAGCTCATCAACATACACATGGGAAGTCATCCGGACTTTGCTGGATTAGAGTTAAATCGGTTGTTACGCCGAATTGCAGTTCTCCAAAAACGCGTGCTTTTGTTGTTGAGCGCCACGGCAACCGAACGCTATCAAGAATTCATTGCCACTTACCCCAACTTGCAACAACGCGTTTCCCAGCGTCATATCGCTTCTTATCTGGGAATTACCCCCGAGGCACTTAGCCGTTTGCGAGTCGAAATAATTAGAACACAACGCAAAGTATAGTTTTTGAGCACAATGGTGCGCTGTAAGGCGAAAAGGCTATATTTGCGACTCAAATCAAACCACTGACCTATGTGGAAAGAGACCGACAATAAACTGGTACGTGAATTTCGCTTCAAGGATTTCCAAGAGGCGTTTACCTTCATGACCCGCGTGGCATTCATTAGCGAGAAGATGGGACACCATCCTGCTTGGTTCAACGTATACAACTATGTACGATTGGAATTGAGCACGCACGATGCCGGTGATATTATTACGGACCGCGACCGCAAGCTGGCTATGGCTATTGATGAGATTTTGCAATAAACTAGGAAACAGAAAACCACTTTAAAAGACCCGCGAAAACGATTTGCGGATTGTCTTTAATCGAAAATTACCAATTGATGGAAACCATGGAAAAGGCTGCAGTTAACGTTACTGAAGCCTCTGTCACCGGTCGTATGTCGACCTTCAACCACGAACAGCTTGTATTCTGCCAGGACAACGAAACAGGACTTCGTTCAATCATTGCAATTCACAATACAACCCTTGGGCCTGCAGTAGGTGGCACACGCATGTGGGCCTACGGCACCGAGGAGGAAGCCATGACAGACGCTCTTCGCCTGTCGCGCGGAATGACCTATAAAAATGCCCTTGCCGGTTTGAACATCGGCGGTGGCAAAGCTGTCATTATCGGCGATGCTCGCAAGCAGAAGAGTGAAGCGCTCATGCGTCGATTCGGAAAGTTTGTAAACAGTTGTGGCGGGAAGTACATTACCGCTGAAGACGTGGGTATTTCTACGCGCGACATGGAATATGTGCGCCTCGAAACCAAGCACGTGGTGGGTCTTCCCGAATACTTGGGTGGTAGCGGCGACCCAAGTCCGGTAACAGCATACGGTGTTTACATGGGTATGAAAGCCAGCCAAAAAGAATTGAGCGGCAACGATTCACTTTCCGGTAAGAAAGTAGTTGTACAGGGTGTAGGTCACGTGGGCGAATACCTCGTTGAACACCTCGTGAAAGAAGGTGCTGACGTTACCATTTGTGATATCTACGAAGACCGCGTGAATGCAGTGGTGAAGAAACATGGCGTGAAGGCTGTTGATGCAAAGGATGTGTACGATGTTCCTATGGACATATACAGCCCTTGTGCATTGGGAGCCACCATCAACGACGATACTCTCGACCGGTTGAAATGCAGCATCGTTTGTGGTGCAGCCAACAACCAGTTGAAAGATGAAAAAGTGCATGGACAAGAAGTGCTCAAGCGCGGCATTTTGTACGCTCCTGATTATTTGGTGAATGCCGGTGGTATCATCAATTGCTACTGGGAAATTGTAGGCTACAACCGCAATGCAGCGTTGGCGCAAGCAGAAGGTATCTACCAGACCGCACTCAATATTTTTAATATTTCCAAAACGAATACGATACCGACCTATTTGGCGGCCAACCAACTGGCTGAAGCGCGCATTGCTTCAATTGCCAAGTTGAAGGCAACCATGTAGACCAACTTTAAACTGATAACACTACCAATGCTCAACCGACGACAGATTCGAATCAAGACTATGCAGATCATCTTCGCTTATTACAGTGAAGACAAGCCTGATGTAGTGAAGTATGAAAAAATACTGTTCGAGAGTTTTAACCGATTCCGTGATTTATACATTGCCATTTTGCTTTTACCAGGTGAAATGCAAGCCAAAGCAATTGAAAAGATTGAGTCAGGCTTGAATAAAAAGTTGCCTACACAGGAAGATTTGCATCCGAATGCCAAGTTTGTAACCAATAACCTCGTGCGTATTCTAGCCAATAGCAAGGTGATGGAAAAGACTTCCAAAGAGATTCATATTCGCTGGCGTGATAACGACGATTTATTGCGTTCCATGTTCAAAGCACTCATCGAGTCGGATGATTACAAGGAGTACATGGCCAGCAAAGAACGAGGCTTCGAACATGACCGTGAATACTTGCTGCGCTTCCTGCGCCGCGAACTCATCAATTTTGAGCACATGCACGATTGGTTGGAAGAAATCGGAATTTTCTGGAATGACGATCTTGACCTTGCGTCCAGCATGGCCCTGAAAACACTCAAGACCGTAAAGGAAAGTGATAACGATATCGAGCTTATGCCGCTTTGGAAGGCAGAGGATGACGAAGAAGAATATACCAAGCAGTTATTCCGAAGAACCCTTGCACTGGGCTCTGAAAGCGAAAAGATGATTTCTGAGAATGCCCCCAATTGGGAGGCCGATCGTATCGCTACGATGGATATGGTCATTCTGAAGATGGCATTGGCAGAAGCGCAAACTTTCGAGTCGATTCCGTTGAAGGTAACCATGAACGAATACATCGAATTGGCTAACTACTACAGCACTCCGAAGAGCAATGTATTCATCAATGGATTGCTCGAGACGCTTTTTGCGAAGCTTCAGTCTGATGGTAAGATTAAGAAGATTGGACGTGGCTTGGTCGACGCCTGAGGCTACCTGAGTAATCAACTATAGCCTTTGCTAGTTCGTATTCAAGCGTCCACAAGCGCATCATGAAAAAACTCATCGTCATTCTGGGCCCCACTGCCGTTGGTAAAACAGCATATGCCATTCAATTGGCTCGGACGCTTGGCACTGAAATCATATCTGCCGATTCGCGACAGATATTTAAGGAGCTCAACATTGGCGCGGCTAGGCCTTCTTTGGAAGAACTTAGCGCAGTGAAACATCATTTCATCGGTTCTGCATCCATTCATGAACCTTATAGCGCCGGTCAATATGAGCGCGAAGCATTAACCAAATTGAATGAGCTCTTTCAACAATACGACTCCGTGGTTTGCTGTGGTGGAAGTATGATGTATGTAGATGCTCTGTTGCAAGGTTTCGACGATTTACCATCCGATAGAGCGGTGCGCGAGCAATGGTCGAAACGATTTAAGGAGGAAGGAATTGAAGCTCTGCAACGCGAATTGGAGAAAATGGATCCCGATTATTATACTCAGGTTGATATCCACAATCCGCATCGCCTCATTCGCGCGCTTGAAGTGTGCACAGTTGCGGGAATGCCCTATTCTTCGCTTCGCAAAGCAAGTGGCATACAGCGCAATTTTACCGTCGAGAAGATTGGACTTGAAATGCCAAGGGAGCAGCTTTATGACAGGATCAACGCCCGTGTTTTGCGCATGATGGAAGACGGATTGCTGGAGGAAGCCCGTGCATTGTATCCGTTCAAACAATTGCAGGCGCTCAACACCGTTGGATATAAGGAGCTGTTCGACTATTTCGATGGAGCATGTTCGATTGAGGAAGCCATTCAGAAAATTCAGCAACACACGCGCAATTTCGCGAAACGACAACTCACCTGGTGGAGAAGAGATGCTCAAATCACCTGGCATCAGGTATAGCAGTAGGGCAGGACTATCACCTTTCACCTATCACCTCATACCTATCCCCTAAAAAGCTGTCAGCACCTGGCTAATAAAGCGCGGTATTGAGTTAGGTACTACCACTGCAATGAAAGCGATTCCGAAGATCGCACCCCAAATGTGGGCATCGTGCGCAATGTTCGAGCGCACATTGCGCTTCATGAAATGTTCGAGCAGGAAGAAAACAAATACTCCAATGAATGCAGGCATCGGTATAAAGAAGAAGGCAATTTGGTTGAGCGGAAATAAAATCATGTAGGCCATGAGCAATGCGCTCACACCTCCGCTGGCACCCACCGAATTGTAGCCGTAGTTGTCGCTGTGTTTTCGCAAGGAAGGAAGGGTTGCAGCTGCTCCGCCTAAGCCATAGAGCGCAACAAACAAAAGGCCACCGGTAACATTTCCCCAATTCAATGTGAAGATGCTCTCCAACACGCGTCCGAATGAATAGAATACGAACATATTTAAGGCAAGGTGAATACCATCTGCGTGCACAAGCATGTGCGAAAACACACGATAGTACTGCTTCTGATGTTTTACCCTGTAGGGGCTATGCAGCAGTTTTTCGAATAAAGCAGATTGTTCAAATGCGCGCCACGATACCAGAATGGTTGCTGCGAGAATAATAAACGTGAGTGGGGTAGTTGCCATAGGTTGAGATTCTGTTAACTGGAGTGATCAGCTACAATAAGCCATTTTCCGTTGCTGTTTTTCCATAGAAGGCTATAATGTCCTGAGAGCGTATCGATCGTACGAAATAACTCCCACTTGCCGATAACATAGGCTGAGGAGTCGCCGATAAGTTCCATCGATAGATTGGTGAATTGCAGCTTGCCCATTGCTTCTGGTCCTGGGTAACTTTTCTGGTAGTTCTCAAGCGTTGCTTGCCAGCCATAAGTAATACCGCGTTTTCCTATGAAACGCAACGAGTCGCTAGGCCAATAACCGTCCATGAAGCCTTTTATGTCACCACGATTCCAAGCATCCTCTTGCTCGTCCATCACATGTTGAATGCTGCTGATAGCCGTTTGGTTATGCTGTTTGGAGTTGCATGCTGCTAATACAATGACAAGGGCAATGGGTAAGAGTCGTTTCATGCTGAATGTTATGTGCGGCCTAAATGTACGAGTTCGGCAGTTGTCCAATCAGAGAGTGCCTTTTGAAGTTCTTCCGAACGATTCATACTCAGGTTGAAGTCAATCATACAAGCTGCTTCTGTTGTCATGCTATTCTTTTCCATGTCCAAATCCTTGAGTACTTTCATCACGGAAGGCATATCTGCATAGCCAAAGCTGAGTCGGTAGCGATCCATCACATTGCGCACTTCAATGGTCGCTTCTTCAATGCACAGCTTTGCAGCTGTCTTATACGCATCGATAAGCCCGCCGGTGCCTAGCTTGGTTCCGCCATAATAGCGCACCACGGCTATGAGAATATTGGTGAGCTCGGCCGACAGTATTTGTCCGTAGATGGGCTTGCCTGCTGTTCCCGAGGGTTCGCCATCATCGTTGATGCGGTGCTTACTATAGTCCCAACCCAGTCTCCAGGCATAGCATACATGGGTAGCGTTGTGATGCTCTTTCCACAATGCATCGATGTGGGCTTTCACTTCCTCCTCGCTGCGAACCGGAAAGGAATAACCAAGATGTCGGCTTCCCAAGACTCGGTATTGGGAGGTAGTAGGAGAGGTGATGGTGCGATAAGTCGACAATTACGAAATGGGATTCATCATAACACTGAAAACCGTGATGCTGTTGGGATCGCGGTCAAAGTACAATTTGTCGAGCGCACCCAAAATGTTCTTCGCGCGGAAATAGGACGTATGGAGAATGTTTTCCCCCTTGAGATTCCACTGAATCGTAAAGCTGCTTTCAGCTTCCTTGTAGCTCTTTACGTATTCGAGCATAACCTTAAGCGCCTCGGTGCGCGTTTCTCCAGTGCACGAGTGGAAGAGGAAACTCTGATTGTGCATGGGGTTGATGGTAATGAGGCGCAACAAAACACCGCCTGAAGCTTCTTCAAATTGGAACACGAGGCTGTTTTGACCCAACCCGATGTACTTCCCGATTTCGCCCTGTAACTGGGCTTGCTCAATGTTTTTGTCTACAGTCATGCGGCAAATGTAATGGCGATAAGGTGAAACAATGCATGCGACTCGCCGCTTTAAAACTTGGAGATGCACCTATTTGCACACCATTCAACACTGAATCTTCTTTCCCAAAAAATCTCATCCCACCCTCTGACAATTGTCACAACTCCACTTTATGAACATTCTCATGTTCGCAACACCAAAACCACTTACCCATGAAACACATAATACTCGAACTTGAGAACCTCGACTGCGAGGGTTGTGCAAACAGTATTCGCCGTGTTTTGCTCCGACAACCGGGAATACTCTCGTTGCATGTTGACGTAAAGACCGCTAGGGTGAACCTTTCTTGCGAAGATGACCTCGATAGGTCACACGTGATTAGTGCTCTGGAAAACTTGGGATACCCGCCCTTGGGAAGAAATTCAATGCTGAGCATTGCAAGAGCGAGGCTGAGTTGCGAGTTGGGTAAAATCAGATACAAGACTTACTGTATTCCATTGATTAGATGAATAGACGTTTTTGAGTTAAGGTTAGTTAATTAAGTTGAACATGCCATCGAAGGCATCCGCTCGGGTAAGCATCGTGGTGAGTTAGCAAAATCCGACGGGTAAAAAATCAATGGCAAAAGAAAAAGGCGGGTAACACCCGCCTTTTTTTATTTCACAAATCACCGTTACCGATGAA
>JBILIX010000001.1:0-27194 GCA_044368835.1 Flavobacteriales bacterium
TTGCAAAGGAACCCGTTTGCGAAAAGACGCCAACTATGTAAAAGTGGAAGGCAAGAGCATCTCCGAGCTGGTGAATATGCCGGTAGGTGACTGCCATCGCTTCTTTGCGAGCCTGAAGCTCAACGAGCACGACGGAAAAATCGCCAAGCGATTGCTCATGGAAATAACCAACCGCTTGGGGTATTTGAATGAAGTAGGATTGGAGTATCTCACACTCAATCGTCTATCTAACTCGCTAAGTGGGGGCGAGTCGCAGCGTATCAACCTGGCAACAAGCCTTGGAAGCGCTTTGGTAGGCTCGCTTTATATTTTGGATGAACCTAGTATTGGTTTGCACTCGCGCGATACGCATCGATTGATTGGCGTGCTGCAAAACTTAAAAAAGCAGGGCAACACGGTAATTGTCGTTGAGCACGACGAAGAAATAATGAAGGCTTCTGACTATCTCATCGATATGGGCCCTGAAGCCGGTGTACAAGGGGGACAGGTTGTTTTTGAGGGGGTAATCGGCGAATTGCTCGCTAATGGAAATACGCTAACTGCCGATTATTTGCGTGGCACAAAAACAATTTCGAGGCAGACGCTCAAGAAAATTGGCAAAGACAAAATCAGTATACAGGGAGCGCGCGAGCACACCCTAAAAAATGTAGACGTTACGTTTCCACTGCGCTGTTTTACCGTTGTAAGCGGTGTGAGTGGAAGTGGCAAGTCCACATTGATTAAGAACATTCTTTATCCGGCCCTGCAAAAGGAGCTCGGCGGCTTCCCATCGGTGAATGTGGGTGAATACGATGCCATCTCTGGCGATTGCAAAACCATTGGTGCAGTTGAGTTTGTGGATCAGAATCCGATTGGAAAATCATCCCGCTCCAACCCTGTTACCTACATCAAAGCTTACGACGAAATCCGTTCGTTATTCTGTCAGCAACCTCTTGCCAAACAACGAGGTTTCAAGCCGTCGCACTTCAGTTTTAATGTAGAAGGCGGTCGTTGTGAAGCGTGCGAAGGTGAGGGAAAGCAAACGATTTCCATGCAGTTCATGGCCGATATTCAGTTGGTTTGTGAGGCGTGCAAGGGCAAGCGATTTAAAGATGAGGTCATCGAAATTCAATACAACGGAAAGTCGATTTCAGACGTTCTCGACATGACCATCGACGAGGCTGTTGTGTTTTTCGCGACAGACATTTCGAAAACGGTCAATAAAAATATCGTGGAGCGCTTGAAGCCGCTTCAGCAGGTTGGCCTTGGCTACATCGGTCTCGGGCAAAGCTCTTCTTCACTTTCAGGCGGTGAAGCGCAACGCATCAAATTGGCATCGTTTCTTTCCAAAGGCGCGAACGCACAGCACACGCTCTTCATATTCGATGAGCCCACCACGGGTTTGCATTTTCACGACGTGAAAAAACTAATCGACTCTTTCCAGGCACTGCTCAACAATGGACACAGCATAATTGCAATTGAACACAACCTCGATGTATTGCGTTGCGCCGATTGGCTCATAGATATGGGCCCTGAAGGAGGCGTTGGTGGGGGAGTGGTGGTGTATGCCGGACCTCCTTCCGATATTCCTGCTACGACCCATACGGGGCGTTTCTTGCGCGCTGCGAGCAACTAAGGAATAGAGTAGCCATCGGTTAAGCAAAGCAAAAACGCAACTATAGCGTTCTCCTCGGAATCGGTCAAGTGCAGACTTCCTGTGATTTGGTGCGCTACGTTTTCGGAGACTTCGGGCTGAAATTGGCCATCGACATCGCGCGCGTTTATGAAGTGAACTACTTCTTTTAATGTGCTAAAGTATCCGTTGTGAAAGTAAGGTCCTGTGTACTGCACATTACGAAGTGTTGGCACTCGGAATTTACCATTTTCATTGGGGTCTTCTACAACCTTTCCCAGTCCTAGATCTTTTGCAGCGTTACCTTCCGGGTTTATAGAAGAGAAGGTCGTATAGTACGGGTTCGCCTCGTTGCGCGGAACTCCCAAATTGTAGTAGCCATAGTTAGTAAAAAGTATGTGTCCTGTTTCAGCATCCGGTTGTGCACTATGGCACTGGTTGCACTGTGCTTTTCCTTGAAACAATTCCAATCCCAGTTGTTCGTCTTCCGTAAGTTCAATTTTGCCTTGGAGCGCATAGTCATACTTCGATGTAAATTCATTGAAGAACGAACTTCGCTCGAAAGCAGCTAAGGCGTCACATAAATTCACATAGGCCTCTTGCGCATGACGCATTTTACCGAATACCTTTTTATAGAGCGGATAATAGGGAGCGTTGAGTACTTCATTTACAAGAGAAGCAGTATCTGTATTGTTCATTTCTGCACTATTGAAAAACGGACCTGAAAGCTGATGCTCCAGCGAATTGCTCCGCCCATCCCAAAATAATCCGCCGTGATAAAGTCCTGTTGAATCGCGTTCCAAAGGGGGAATGAAACCAACATAGGCAAGCGACTGTGCGTTTCGATTTACGAACGCTCCATCGATCATTCCTTCTGAAACAATCGCATGATTGGGATCCGCAAATGCAGTTTTCGGGGCATGGCATACGGTGCACGATTGGCCATTGGGATGGCTGAGTGCCTTATCAAAAAACAACTGCCTGCCGAGCTCTATCTTCAATGCTTCGCGCTTCTCGGATGTGGGTTTTTTCCGAAAGGCCATGATCGATAAAACCACAAACGAGATGAAAACTCCATACAATCGAATTCGAACTGCCGACATGCGACAAATGTAACATCCAAAAAATGCAACAGGAATGGAAATGATTTTTCTCTACTTTAGGCGTATGTGCTATACCATACAACAACTCGAGGAGAGGATTCTAAAGCAAGGGCAGCGCAAACATTCAACACCCGCAGAGATTGATGAGGCGCTGCGCATCTTTCGAGAGCAGATAAAGGGTAAGCCTCTCTTTGCTATCAGCGGCTTCGAGCATCCGGCATTGCCAATACTCATGGATCAAGGGGGATTGCATTGGCAACCCATGCATTGGGGGCTTATTCCACTGTGGTGTAAAGACTGGAATGCGGCACTTGAAATGAGCAACATGACGCTTAACGCGCGCGCTGAGACCGTTTTCGAAAAGCCTGCTTTCAAGCATGCGGCTTCAACACGAAGGGGACTATTACCGATTACTGGTTTTTACGAATACAAGCACATCAAAGGCAAGAAGTATCCTCATTTTATTGACTGGAAGGACGAGGATGTGCGCTGGCTTGCTTGCGTGTGCGATGAATGGAGAGATCATGGCAGGGGAGAAACCTTGCTCACGTTTGCAATAGTCACAACGCGTGGCAACGACCTAATGGCGCAAATACACAATAATCCGGAGTTGGACGAACCTCGCATGCCGGTGTTTTTGGAGGGCAACGATTTATTAGCGTGGATGAATAAAGACACCCCAATAGACAAACTGAAACACATGTTGAGGCCATGCGATTCGGCCGATATGCGCGCGCATACGGTGAAATCATTGCGAGGAAAGCTTTCGCCGGGCAATACTCCGGAGGCATTCAAGCCGCATGTGTATGCCGAACTTTATGAGCCGCCAACGCTCTTTTAGCGCATGATGATAAACGAACCGTTGAGCTCTTGTTTAACTCCGGTCGACTTCGAAACAACAATTGCTGTCCAGTTGTAAGCGCCGTTCGGAGCGAAGTGTTCGCCTCCTCGGATGTTGCCTGTCCAAGGTATAGAAGGATCTGTACCTTCAAAAAGCAATTCTCCGTATCGGCTAAAAATCTGGATCTTGAAACGCGTAGGGTCAATATCGGCTCCTTCAAAACGCAGCACATCATTTAGCCCGTCGTTGTTGGGGGTGAAGGCAGTAGGAACATAGAATTGCAAGATGTCATCAATCGTTACAAGACTTGGTGTAATAACATCCGTGCAATTGTGAATGTCGGTTACCTGCAGGTTCACGATATAATCGCCGCCGTATCCACTTGGAAATTCAAACACCGGATTGGCAGATGCTGAACCACCCATGAGTTCTCCTGTAATCGTCGAAAACGTCCATAGATAACTCGTGATGGGATAGCCTTCGGTCATATCGGTAAACTGAATTTCAGTTTGTAGAATATCTGTTGGCTGAGGACCCGCAATGTATCCCGCAATAGGAGGTGCATAGCTCGATAACTCCAACGATTGGGGCGCTGTGTAGGTACAGCCTGCCGCATTGGTAAGCGACAAATTCACGGAGTAGTTTCCGGGATACTCAAAGGTTAGGTTTACATCATCCTGATTGACAAGGTTATTCCCGTCTGAAATACTCCACGTGCTTGAAGCGAACGTCGAAGGATCGCTTTCAATACTCAAATTAAATCCATTTGGCCAGCAACCCTCTGTAGTATCGGCAGAGTAAAGCACTTCAACCGGAGGCAGCACATCGCTTTGAAAACATGCATTGGCGGTATAAGCACAACCATCTTCAACCGTTAAACATACTTGTCCGCTTTGAATTGGGGAGTATACTCCATTGGCTGTGTTGCCAACTGCTACTCCATCGTAGGTCCATGAGTACTGATAAGGAGCTTTGCCATAAAGCAATTCATACAAATCCATACTCACACTTCCTCCGTCGCAAATCATCGTGTCGTTCGGAGTTGATATTTCAATCGGTTCTATGAAGTTAATGATGAGTTCAGCAGTATCGCAACCTGCAGGTATGAAGTGGTAATAAGTGCCGGCTGCATCAACCGCTGGATCAAAGATTCCGTCTGCCAATGGATTCTCTGCAATGTCCATCCAGGCGCCAAGGGCGTATGGTGTTCCATTCAAACTATCGCGCATTTCGAAAGGGGCTGCAGTGAGGCAAACATTGATTTCCGCATCATCTCCTGCATCCTGATTCTGGTTTAAGAATACAGTTACATCATCGCTGCTAGCACAATCGGGGTGACCAACTGGGAAACCGGTTACGGTAAACGTGGTTTGTCCGGTTAGATTCACAATGGTTGGAGCCTGTAAAGCTGGGTTATCGAGTGGAGTGCCCGGACTCCATGACCATTCATATCCGTCGGGTGCCCATTGTGCTATATCACCGGGTGGTGCCGGCTGAACAGAATAAATCCAATTCGTAAATGTCCCGCTATTGCATGAAACACTACCGTCGGATGTGAAGTTGATGGTAATACACCCACTCGGTGCTGACCAAGACATTCCTGAAGCATCACCCCCAGACCAAGTCTCTATTATAGGTGATGCGGTATTTGGACCATCGTAAAACGTAATGTCCTCGAAAAATGCTTCCATCTGACCACTTTCGAATGAAAAGGCGATTGAAGTCCCATCACCGGGATTATCCGTGCAGTAGGTCCAAGTTTGATTGTCGTTTTCGACGTAGCAATAAGTTTCATCTTCGATACAATTGGTGCACTGTGGTGAAGGATATCCTTCATACCAGCCTTGAAGCACAAGCTCGTCGCATCCTACTCCGAAATCAGCCGGTGCTGTTACATCAATGGCATCGAATACGGTTATGGTAAATGAAGTGTCATTCGAACAACCGAAGTCATCTACTACGGTGTATTCATAGGTGTATTCGCCCGGGCTGGTTGGGGTCACAGTAATTTCATCAAGGTTGCTGTCGTTGATGGTTGCAAAAGGTGCATTGCTCCAATAGGATGTTGCCGGCCCGGGAAGAATTTGAGGAGTATATTCAACTACTTCAGGATAGAGTGATTCGTCCAGAATTAATCCAAAGCCAACTAATTGTCCATCATCGGCAGCCCAGTTATCGACCACGGTGAGTGTCCAAATTCCATTTGTTGGGCAACCAACCAAGCCATCCAAAGGCGCTAACGGTTCGTAGTCTCCTTCCGGCAAGGTTCCACCGAAACCACCGCTGGCATTTACCCATTCGACCCACGTCGTAGTTGAAGCCGGCGTAAAGCAATAGTTCCAAGGTTCTCCCTGAGTGCTTGGGTCGTCGCAGTTTATGTTGTCAGCAGGATTTGGAACACCAATTTGAGTGCCCCCGCCTCCTTGTTGGTGCAGCATTACTTGCTGACCATTGGGACAGGTCACATAAATAACAATGTCGCCCATAAAGCTGTGCTCCATATCGAGGCAAATACTTTCAATATCATTGATGCTTTCGATATTCGTTCCCGCCAAAAATCCCATTTGAAAGATGTCGATGTTCTGCGAAATACCTAGTAACGTATCGGGCAAACAACCATTCTCAATTTCAACATTTCCTATGAAACCACTCCAGGTTACTTGATACAATTCCGGTTGTGCTTCAAAGGTTATTTCTTCTCCTATGCAGAGGGTTTCGTCTTCCTGAAATCCGATGAAATCGGGTATGGTTGCAACCAATACATCCAGCGATATGAAATTGGAATTGATACAACTGTTATCGGGGTTATTGTCATTTACAAAGAGTTGCACCAAGAAGTTTCCCGGCTGAGTAAAGGCGTGCTGCACCTGTGTGCCGGGTGCATTGACGGATTCTTGCGAACCATCCATGAAATCCCACGTGTAGCTTTCAAGATTGAATCCGGTCTGAGCAAATGAACCCTGCTCTTGAAATGTAACAAGTTCACCCACACAAACACGTATACTGTCAGGCGTAATGCCTCCGACAATTACGCCGCCGGCCTGCGGTGTTGCGCAGGGAGTATTGCACGATGCTGAGGCGGTGAAACTACCTGTGCCGCTGTCGTTTGATACAAATTGAAACGTGAGACATCCGGATGTGTTCTGCGGGGTTGCTTGAATAACCACGCCCTGTAGTCCTGTACCACCGTAGTTACCGAGTGAGTTTGCACCAGTGTTAGGGCCGTCGAATACATACATCTGATCGGAGTTGTTTGCATTACCTGGCGCCGTATCTACCGTGCTTAATGCAAACAGATTGAATGTTACGGTTACCTGATCACCAGGGGTGTCTGAACAAATGGTGAAGGTCACATTTTCACCATCGCTATAGCCTGGGCCACCTTGGCCACCTGAGTCAATGATAAACTCATTGCAGGTGTTGAAGGTCTGGTTATTGATTCCTGCACTCACTGTGATTTGTGCAATTGAACCGGTTGTATACATAATAACAAAGCCAAGGCATATCCACTTGGCAAAGTCCGCGTGAGTTTTCATTTTCAAGAAATGTAATCGTGAAATTAAGCAAACAAATTTAGCTGAAAATCAGCTAAAACAGGCATATTCCGCGTTTACGGAAATCGAATAATCAAAAGGCAATTGTGAATTGTATTACCGCACAATCAAGATAGAGCCGTTGATCTCTTTTTTCACTCCGGTCGACTTCGACACTACGATGGCGA
Source organism: Flavobacteriales bacterium (assembly GCA_044368835.1). Taxonomy (GTDB): domain Bacteria; phylum Bacteroidota; class Bacteroidia; order Flavobacteriales_D; family Sanyastnellaceae; genus JAIBBG01. The sequence continues at coordinate 7,278 of JBILIX010000001.1, forward strand.
TCCAATTATAGGCTCCATTGGGGGCAAAGTAATCACCTGAACGTACCTCGCCTGTCCAAGCATCGGTCGGATCGTTTGATTCAAAAACCAATTCGCCGAATCGATTGAAGATTTGAAATGTAAATCGGTCCGGATCAATATCAGCTCCTTCGAGACGCAGAACATCGTTCAATCCATCGTTGTTGGGGGTGAAACCGGTTGGAATGTAGAATTGAAGCAGGTCGTCAATGAATACAGTTCCGGTAGGCACTACATCGGTGCATCCGTGTATGTCGGTTACTTGCAAATTCACGAGATAGGTGCCACCATAACCATTGGGGAATGTGAACACGGGGTTTGCCGCCGCCGATCCTCCCAATGGTTCACCGCTTAAGGTTGTGAAGGTCCAGAGGTAGTTTGTAATCGGATAACCCGATGTTTCATCGGTAAACTGTATTTCTGTATTGAAGATGTCTGTTGGTTGTGGGCCAAAGCTGTAATTGGCCGCTGGTGGAGAATAGCTGTTAAGATAGTTTTCAGCCTCTACCGAATAGGAGCAGCCCGCAGCATTTGTCAAAATCAACTCAACTCCATAACTGCCTGGATATTCAAAGGATACACTTACATCGTTTTGATTGATAAACTGTGAACCATCGCTGAGCACCCAACGCAATTGGGCGAACTCAGACGGGTCATTCAATACAGTTAGTTCAAATGCTCCAGGCCAACATCCTGCTGTAGTATCGGATGTAAACGCCGGTGAAATTATGGGTAGAACCTCTATTTGAAAACAGTTGTTCACTTCATAATTACAAGCATCCACCACGGTGAGGCACGCTTCTCCATCTGCTTCCGGAAGGTAGGTCAGGTCCTGGCTATTGCCGATGCTAACACCATTGTAGGTCCATTGATATTGGAAGGGGGCCAAACCTTCCGACAGTGTATACAAGTCAAGATTAATAGATCCTCCGTTGCATACGGTAGAGTCATCGGAGGTAAAAATCTCTGTGGGCAGAGGCATGTCAATTGTTACGGTTGCGAAGTTTTGACAATCGGCATTAATCGCAATTACATAATCATAATCGCCGGGCACATCATTCATCGGATCGAACGTATCGTCGGTTTGTTCAACCAGTGGCAGTCCACCACCCGGGTTGTAATACCAGATTCCACCCGTTGCAGGATTTCCTCCCAACTCGTCAAAGAGGCTGAGAACCGCAGCTGTTGGGCAAATTTCCACATCGGAATCAGTACCTGGATCACCCAGAGGGTCCACGGAAACGATTACCTGATCGTTCGATGCACACCCGGGATAACCCAATGGATATCCAGTCAGTGTGAAGGTTGTAGTTTGATTCAGATCAAGCACAGTTGGATCAGAAACGTTGGCATAGTCCAACGGATTATTGGGTGTCCAGTTCCATACAAACGATGCTGCAGCGGCGCTTCCGGCGCTAACTGAGTACAAGAATTCTTCAGCTCCCCCATCGGTGCAGTTGCCCACGCCATCCCATTCAGAAATGTAAAACGTTAAGCATCCACTTGGGTTGGTCGCTGTCCAACTTAAACCGGTTAAATCGCCGTTGTACATGCCAAGTTGTGGTGAAGGCCACGTATCGGGGCCATCGAAAACAAATAGGTTGTCGTTTACTGCTGCCGATCCTTCCAAAAAGGTTATCGATACAAAGCCATCGCCTGCATTGTCGGGGCAATAGGTTTGCTGATAGAAATCAAATACGGTATAGCAATAGGAGTATACACCGCACGAAGCACATGCAACCACAGGGTCGTTTTCAAGACCGCCATCCAATGGGATGGTTCCACAGGCAATTATCTGGTCAGGACCGGCTGTAACCGTGGGGGCTTCGTTAACGGTTACTTGAATAGTGGTGTCAAATTCACAACCGAAACTATTCACAACATAGTAAGTGAAATCGAATGTACCTGTAGTTCCGGGTATAATTTCAATCAAGTCGCCATCATTTGAAATGCTATTAATCCAAGGTATGCCATTATCAGGACCTGTAGTCACCCAGTACGATGAGTCGGGACCAGCGCCTATGGTTGGGGTGAAGGTGGTAACACCCGGATATAACGATGGGTTAAGCCCGATTCCCCATGAGAAAATATATCCATTGTCGATGGCCAAATTATCGGATACCGAAAACGTCCACTGACCATTTAGTGGGCAGCCAACCAGCGCGCACATATCATCCTGCGATTCATAAATGCCTGGCGTGAGTGCGTTTCCTGGCGTTGGCGTTGTAACATTTGTAGTATTCGTTGCGGAGTTTTCTCCCCATGTTCCATTGGTCGCAGTGGGTGTCCATGCATAATCCCATCCAATGCCGGGATCAGTGCCTGCATCATCCAGCGCTTGGCCAAGGAAAGTTCCGCCGCCGCCGTTAGTCCCCCAAGTTACCAGGTTTACTACCGTACCGTTTGGACAGGTAATGTAAAGTCCCAAATCACCCATGAAGCTATGTTCCATATTCACAAAGACACTGTCGAGGTCGTCGCACGTTTGGAGCAATGCGCCGGCTTCGAAAAAGTCAAAATTCAAGGAAGTAGAGTAGGAGAATCCAGCTCCATCAGCGAGGTACGTTTCACCTGCAACTACTTGGGGCGGTAGAGCCGTCCAAGTAGTTCCACTGGCGCTTCCTCCGATGTTGGTGACGTCGTCAACCAACGAGTTTTCACCGATCGCAACAACACCAAAAACGGTATCACCTAGGCACGTTTGCAAATCAACCATGCCCGCGTAAGTGGGCGAAGTACTCACTAGAATTTGCAGGGGTTGCACATTCAGGCTTTGGCATCCTATCGCATCATCGCCATAGTTGTTGTCTTCTACGGTGAGTGTTACGATGTATTCTCCGGGCGCAGCGAAGGCATGGGTCACACTGCTTGGGCCGGCATTGCTTATGATGGTTCCATCATCCAGATTCCAGATATAACGTGAAAGATTGAACCCCGCCTGAGCAGCGGAGCCGTTGTCGCCGAACGTAACGCTTTCACCCAAACAAACATTGACCGTTTGGATGGCTGGGTCAACAGGCGCTGGACTGAGAATTTCAGACTGTGCAATTGGATTAGCACATGGAGTAGTGCATTGAATAGCCGCTTCAAAACCGGGTGAACCTGCATTAGGTGCGCCATTAGAAGAAAAAACAAGTGTCAAACAACCGGATGTGTTGTTTACCGTTCCGGTAACTTGAAGCCCCTGAATCGAGTTTCCGGTGTAATCACCGAGTGTTGGTGCGGCTGTGCTATTGCCATCGAAAATACTCAGGTAGTCGCTGTTGTTTCCGTTGGGACTTGTCTGCAAAGCAAATGCATTGAAGGTGAGCTGAACCACATCGCCCGGAGTGTCGGGGCAAAGTACGAGTGTGTAGTCTGTATCCGTGTAGGGGCCGCCGAAACCGTCGTCATAAACGTTGAAACCGTCCGACACGATAACGCTGCCATCGGGCATACACACAAAACCGGGGGTACCGCATTGAGCAAACGCAAATGTGCTATAAAGAACTGCTGATAGCAGTATGAGTGAAATTTTCATCGATGGATTTGGCCTGGTGAACCACTAAGTAAGACACCTATTGATGCAAAAAGTTGCACAAGGCACTTAAAATAGTTCTGAAAAGTGGTTCTAATAAAGGACCAAAACATGTCCTTCGAACAAATGACCAATACCGCGTTCAGTATCTCGAGCCAAAATGCGGTAATTGTATTGTCCGCTGCCTACAAGGCCTGTAGCGGATGAAAGTCCACCATCCCAGACTGCTAACGTGCTTTCCGACTGAAAAACAACCGTTCCCCAAACATCGAAAATTTCGATAGAAACAAAATTGGGATCAATACCCAATCCATTTATTTCCCAAGTGTCATTGATGCCATCGCCATCGGGGGTGAATGCATTGGGCAGATACAACTCAATAGCTTGTACAACTTCGATTGATTTTTCAGTGGTCGCAATACATCCGAAGACATTGCTTGCTGTAAGTTTCAAGGTGTAATTTTTCTCGAGATCCGCAGGGAACTCGATGGTAGGTTCGAAATCGGAAAGTGGCAGCGCTCCTTCATATTGCCAAGTAAATGAATCGGCTCCATTACTTGTATTTTCAATTTTCAGGGTCGTTTCAGGTAAATAAAGTCTATCAGAATTAACTTTATAAGATGCAACCGGCGTAGTGTATACGCGAATACCAATATCGAGTGAATCGTTCCACACACAGCCGTAAATGTCAGTTATGGAAAGACTTGGAATAAAGAGTCCGGGGTCCTCGTATGTATGCCAAGCCGATGCTAGCTGAAGGTCAGAGCGTCCGTTGCCGTAGTTCCATTTCATTTCGGCGACATACTGAAACGCCAAGAAGTTGGAGGTGAATAGCACATTGACTGGTGAGCAACCTTCCCAAACATCAACCTCAAACTCTGCATTAATGGGTTGATGCGGATAAAGTATAAAAGCCTGTGAGGCCGTTTTTCCTGCTGCATCCATAATGACGAGCTGCATCGAAGTGGTATCCGTCAGATTCAATTCAAGAGTGGGTGCAGAGCCAACGAGTAGGCCGAAGTTTTCCCAGCGGTATTGAAAGGGGGCAATGCCTCCTGTAATGCTATCGGGTGCAATCACAAAGTCTGATCCCGGACAGAAATAGATTTCCTCGCTCATATGCAGCACAGGTAACGATTTAAGAGTCGTCACTTGGGCAAAAGATTGAGCAGAAAAAAGCAATGAAACAAGAAAGAATACTCCACGAAGAGGGTGGGCGAAAAGTGATGTAATCATGTGTGAAATCCGGAGCATACCGTGCCCTATACGCAAGCACTCGGAAAATGTTCGAATCTTTATCGAATCATTATTACACTTCCTGTAAAGTAGATGTCTTCGGCAGAATTATCTACACGCAGCTTGACACGCCAGTTATAGACTTCGTTCTGCCCGAAGAATAATCCGTTTTCAATATCCCCGGTCCAGGGTTCATCCGGGTTGTTGGAGTAGAATACGCTATCGCCCCAACGGTTGAAAATGCGCAGCTCATATCCTGTCGTATCAAACCCGCGAATAATGGGCTTCCACAAATCGTTGTCGCCGTCGCCATCGGGCGTAAATGCATTCGGTGCAAACACCACATATTCGGCATCCATATACACATACCTACACGTCGTATCTCGGCAACCGTATTGATTTGCTACATCAAGGCATACATAAAAATTGTCGCTTCGTTCGTTTGGGAAAATATAGCTGGGATTCTCTTCTGTGCTTTCATCCAATCCGTTGAACCACCAATGATAGTAGGCGCTGCCAACTGAATGGTTGGTAAATTCAGCTTCGGGTTCCAGCGTGGTTAATTCGGTTGGTGATATGGTAAAATCGGCAATCGGTGAGGGGTAAACCTCAGCAATTTCCTCCAAGAACAATGTCGATACGCAATTGTATTCTGAAATGGCAGTGGCCTCAATATCATAAACACCCGGAACGACCAAATCAAGTTCAAGAGTGTCAGCAATGAATGTTCCTATTCCAGCAACATTCCATACAATTTGATCTATGTTTTGGCTCTCGACGGAGGGTATAATTTCAAGAGCAATCGGCTTGCATCCGCGAACTGGATCAGATTGGACAATCAATACAGGAAGCGGGTTTACATTGATTTGGCTAAAGGCGTTTGAAACGCAACCGAAGTCAGAGGTGGCCTGCACACCAATATAAACCGATGAAGCGGGTTGAAGCAAAGGAGACAGCGATGTCGGATCTTCGAAGAGGTTAGACGGAGTCCAGATGCAAGTTGTGTTCACCACATTTGCCAGTGGTAGCGTTTCACCGAAACACAGGTCATAGGAAGAGTTCAAGTTAATCAAGGGATTCGGCTCAACAATCACGGACACATTATCGGTAAAGGTGCAAACCCCATCGTTTGCGACAACCGTGTAAACGGTAGTCGTTTGTTGATTAACCTCTCCCGGAATGTTCACCGAAGGTGAAGGATCTGTCGCATTGTCGATGCCTGAAGTTGGCGTCCAGCTGTAGGTAGCTCCGGGCGCCGGATTGCCACCCAACAGTTGATTGGATGCGCCCGCGCACACATGTATGTCTTGCCCGGCACTGTAGTTAATGCCCATTTGTACATTGAGATCAACCAGTGCCTCATCAGCGGGACAAGGTCCGTTGGCTTGTATCCGATATACATAGGTTCCTGATGCATCTTGCCCCGGATCAAAAGTGGAGGAATTGAAAGGTGAGTTATTGAAGTACCAAGCGCCTGCTCCGGATTGTGATTCGGGAAGAAAATCGCTCAACAATTCAGGGCCGTCTGTGTAACAGAAAATTGCTTCAGCGTCATCGCCTGCATCGTTCGGTGTATAGGTGATGAGGTCAATTTGCAAGCGCTCTCCACCGCAGTCTATGGGCTGAATCACTTCGTAGACATAGCTTTCGGTGCCGATAAAATCGATTGCTACAAAATTGGAAATTACCTCATTGCTTGTATTCAGCCAAGTCCCCATTCCAACGGCAGCAGGGGGCAATGCTGTATTCAGATTGAACAAGGTGGTGCTCCTGCATACATCGAAGGGGGTTGTGGCATCCTCAATAAGCGGTTGCAGCACTTGTATGTTCAGTTGGCCTTCTTGATCGGGGCATGAATTGCCGGAAGGGTTGATGACATTCAATTGAACGCTCGCTTCCAATGCCGGGGCGAAAAGGTTGCTTACCAACGCACCGGTAGCACTCTCGAAATAGACATTCGATAGGTTACTGAAGTAGTCTGTAAGATTCACTTCTTCTCCGAGGCTGCATAAATAAATAGTCTGACTCAATGGTTCAGCAACCGCAGGCTGCACAAAAACAGAGAAGCTTGCTTGATCATCGGCGCAGACATTTGCATTTACCTGGTAGATGTAATTGAACGGGCCTGATGAGGTAGGAGTGAAGATGTTGCTAACCACATTACCATTGGTCGACCACGTGCCTCCGCTGGTAGCATTGCTGCTGAGCATACTGTTTAAGTTGAATGCTGCATCGGTCTGACAAATCGTAGCGCTTCCATTACTGCCAGCATTTGCAGGAGCCTCCACACTTATGCTAAGCGTGGAGCTAGCGGGATCGCAGCCAACATTAGGATAGTAATATTCATAGTTACCTGCAGGTTCAGCACCGGGATTGAATGAGCCATCCACAATTTCACCAGCCTGGTTGGTCCACGTTCCTCCTGGAATGGGGTTCCCGTCGAGGGCGTTGAGCATGTTGAGGTTATTGGCTGTGGAGCACAGATCAACATCTGCGCTTAGTCCCGAAGGGTTATCCTGCGTGTAAGTTATGGTGAGAGTTGAAATTTGGGCGATGCACGGTTGTGCAGAGCTTATCGTATAGGTGTATACTCCTTCCTGCAGGGTAGAGGGATTAAACACATCGGATCCTGCAGGCGTTATCAATCCTGATGGACCAGTCCAGTTTCCTCCATCGTCGGGTGTGCCTTGCAATTGGTTCAATAAATTAAACGGGCTGCTTCCTTCACAGACCATAATCGAGGCAGAAGTACCTGCCAAACGTTGAGTCTGTTCATCTACGAACATACTGCGAAATACGGGCTGGCAGCCGGCTAGGTTATCGATTACATAGGTGAAAAGTGCGTCATCCATGGTCGCCGGATCGAATATTCCTCCAGGAACAATATTCAGCGAAGCATCGAACCATTGGCCAATGGTATCGGGTGAACCCGCCATAAAGTCAACCATCTGAAACGGCTCGTAGGTTTCACAAATGACATAGGTAGTTGTCAGTCCCACGTCATTCGTTTGAATATAAATACCTGAAGTAACGTCGCAGCCTCCCGAACTGGTGGTATAGGTATACCAGCCGTTTTCAAATATCAGCTCGACTTCGTTTGGGTTTGACGGATTGGTTTGCTGCCAAACGGCAATGGAAGAAAGTGATGCGTTGGGGATTATCAAGCCATTCGGGGCGTACCAAATTCCGCCAGGAGCAAACGACGAAGTTTCCGGAGTCAAATCGTAGGTGTTTACAATGCTGGGATACTGCTCAAGGCACATATTGATTGAATATGCTGTTCCGAGCGAATTGGCTCCGGCGTCTATATTGAAGTAATGGTCTTCAATTGTTCCGTTCGCATACTCTACAACGATGTGATAGACGGAAGGGCATAGGTTGTTTAGAGAGGTAGGCCCTGTAAGAGAAGAAGATGTAGCAACCGGAATATTGGAAACATCAAATAGCTGGTAGGAGTAGCTCTGCAACCCGGTGGGCTGAAAGGTTATGCTGCCAGTGCATTGGCAAGCATCTGCATCGGAAGGGGTAACAATGAATTGTGCTGAGGCCAGGTGGCTCAGTACGCACAAAACAACAGGTATTAGCCTTTCAACGAATTTCACAAGTTAGAATTCAAATCAATTTAAGTGGGAGTAAAACTAGCTATGAATATAGATAAACATTGCTTGATACGGGATGAGTATCCACAAAGTTTCCACAAGTACGGGTCAATAAAAAAAACCGCAACAATTGTTGCGGTTTCTTCTGTACACGGGTTACAGTTAGCTTTGGTTAAGGAAAAACGTTGAATGTGCCGAAGAAATATTTTTGTTCTTGGCTATGGTCGTTCGAAATAATCACTTTGTAGGTGTAGGTGCTTCCAGATGCAGCTATTGCACCGTTTGGTAATTTCCCATCCCACCCTTTAATGCGGCTCGAGGTCTCGAAAATTTTGCTGCCTGCTTGATCATAGATTGAAAGGATGAAATCCACTTTACTCTTTTTCAATCCTTGAGGCATGAACGAGCCAGAGGTAGTAGACCACTGCGCTGGAGCACCGAGCGCAAAATCAGAGTTCACACTAATATGCTTCACTGCGCCATCAGAGCATCCTGCTTCATTTTTAGCGTTGAGCGCAATCATTTGTCGACCCGAGTTTTGCAATACAAAGGTGGCACCTTCGGTAATGACTTTCGATTCCAATCCATTACTCCATTCGTATGAGTTTCCGCCTTCGGTGAGGTTTACAATTCTCACTTCCGGGGTGTTTGGGTTGGTATTGATAAATTCCCATCCGAAGTCTGCATCAGGCGCATCCTCAATGGTAATCATATCGTTCACAACTGTAGTGTTAATCTGGCCGTTGTCGCTCGTAATGGAAAGCGAAACATCGTAGTGACCTGCTTTTGAAAACTTGTGTTTTGGGTTGATGTCGTCGCTGAAGTGACCATCGCCAAAGTTCCACAGGTAGCTTCCTGTTTTTGGGCCATTTGTAGTTTGGAAATCAACCTCTTCTCCGCGACAAGCTTTGCGAACGTTGCATCCGAATTCGATAATGTTATCGGGCTTCTGGCCGTTGGAAATAGTATTCGACTGAACCGGCTGAACGGCTATCTCATCCGATTGGATTATTGCACCGTTGACTCCATCGTTAAAGGAGAGATAGCTTGCACCTTCTGATGTTGGGCTGATCACTTGAGAAGCTTTTCCATTCACCATTAAGCTTGGGGCACCGACAGAGATCGCAGTAGTTGGTTGAATAGCAGAGTGACTTAATCCTCTGGTGGTATTAGTGACATGAATGGCAAACCTCTCCGATGTGTTTGCTTTCTGGGCAAAGGTAGAAGTGTGCTGATGATGATACAGTGCGACAGCCCCCCCCGAAAGAGCAAGTATGGTTGAAATTAAAGAAACAATCCAAACCGAATTGCCGATTTTAGCCATGCCCATTTGGCGCTGCAAAGCATTCCATGATGTATGCTCGTACGGCATTGCATGCTCTTCCATCTTCTCTCGCAGGCTTCGCTCAAATGGCGTAAAGTTCTTTCTCATTTAATTGTATGCAAATTCTTTGTAAGCAATTTCTTCATGTTTTTCTTGGCTTTAGCGTAGTTACTCTTGGAAGTGCCCACACTAATTCCCAACGCTTCAGCAATGTCCTGATGCGTGTAGTCTTCATATACATAGAGATTAAAAACCGTACGATAAGCTGGTGTCAATTGCTGCATGGCATCAATGATTTGCTCCGGCGTAATGTCATAAATCTCCTCGTTCTCAGCTGATTCGTCCGATTCTTCATCCGTTCCGCCGCTCCAATTTTCGATATCGTTTTGCTCTCCGAGCAAAACCAAGTCGTGTTTGAGTCGTCGATAACGATCAATCGAAAGATTCACCATTATTCTTCTAATCCAGCCCTCGAAAGTACCCACACCGGTGTACTTCTCAAGGTTGTTGAACACCTTGAGAAATCCTTCCTGCAGCACGTCCATTGCTTGGTCAGAGTCCCTCGTGTATCGCATGCAAACGGATTTCATTTTTCCATAAAACATTTTATGGATCGCCTGCTGCGACCGTCTGTCTCCTTTGAGACAGCCATCGATCAATGCCTGCAAATGCTTGGTTTCTGCCACAAGGGTTATGGGTTAGACGAGATTTTGATAAAAGGGTTGCCCGCTTCTAGATGCTTGGTCCTATTTCAATTGGATAAATGTAGAGTATTTACATCTAAACTTTACATTCGGATGTAATTTTGAACCATGGCTAAGCGCGTCGTTGTGGGTTTATCGGGTGGGGTCGACTCCAGTGTCGCTGCTCATTTGCTGCTCGAGCAAGGGTATGAAGTCATTGGTATTTTCATGCGCAACTGGCACGATGAGTCTGTGATTATCAATAACGAGTGCCCCTGGGTCGACGATAGCAACGATGCTATGCTCGCTGCAGAAGCGCTCGGTATTCCATTTCAGGTGCTGGACATGAGTGCTCAATACAAGGAACGTATTGTAGATTACATGTTTCGGGAATACAGCATTGGCCGAACTCCCAACCCTGACGTGCTATGCAACCGCGAGGTGAAGTTCGATTTGTTTCTCCAGGTGGCTTTGTCGCTCCACGCGGATTATGTGGCAACTGGCCATTATTGCAAAAAAGAGGAGATCAGCGATGCGAGCGGCCATGCGGTTTTTCGATTGCTGGCCGGAGCTGACCCCAATAAAGACCAGAGTTACTTTCTCTGCCAATTAAAACAAGCGCAATTGTCCAAAGCGCTTTTCCCGATAGGCCATTTGCAAAAGTCGGAAGTTCGGGAAATTGCGCGTCAGATCGGGCTTCCGAATGCGGAGAAGAAAGATTCACAAGGACTCTGCTTCATCGGAAAGGTCAAACTACCTGTTTTTCTGCAGCAGCAGTTGGAGCCGAAGGTTGGGGATATCATTGAAATTCCCGAGAATTTTCCCGATGCGAATAGAGGCGAAGAAATTACGGATGAACTCGTGCGTTTGTCCAACCCACCGGCTTTCTATCCTTCAATGGGTAAAGTTATCGGTCAGCACCAGGGAGCGCACTATTACACCACGGGTCAGCGAAAAGGGCTTGGGGTAGGGGGCAAGGCACTGCCACTTTTTATATTGGAGACGGATGCTGAAAACAATATAGTATATGTGGGACAGGGTGAAGATCATGCGGGTCTATTGCGCCATGCATTGCGGGTAAGTACGGAGGATATCCATTGGGTGCGCGAAGATTTGCGCATGCTACCGGGAGAGGAGAGGAGCTACCTCGGACGAATAAGGTACCGTCAGGAACTAGTCTCATGCAAGCTCGTAATGCGCAACGACGGGCTCTTTGTCCTTTTTGATGTCGTGCAGCGCGGAGTTGCAGCGGGTCAGTTTGTGGCTTGGTATGCCGATGATGAGCTTGTTGGCAGTGGTGTGATCGCCTGAAAATTTCATTTACTTGGGAATGCAACTTCTTCCGATAATTAATTGTCTTGAGTAGAGAATGTTTTGCTTAACATTGTAGCAAACCTTTTCTCAAGAAAATTGTTTTAAATCCAAACCCAAATCACTAATACAATGAGATTTATTTACTCCTGCTTGTTTTCTGCCGCGCTCTTGATGACGTTGGCAGCTAGTGCACAAGTTTTCCCGGGGTCTACTTGCGATTCAGCTATTGAACTGCAATGTGGTCTCAGCTACGCCGGCTCCACAGCCGGTATTGTAAATGACTCAGAGACATCAGGTGCTTCTCAGTGCTCTGGTGTTGGAACCGCCGGTCAGCTTTGGTATTCCTACACAGCTGCTGAGTTTGGTGCTCTCATAGTTTCGACTTGTGGAAGCTCGATAGACACTCGTATCCACGTATATAGCGGAACCTGCGGTAATGGCAGCCTTTCTTGCTTAGCTCAGAACGATGACTATTGCAATTTCCAAAGTCAAGTTACTTTCGAAACGCTTCAGGGTGAAACTTACTTGATTCGCGTAGGCGGTTTCGGAGGAGTTTCAGGTTCGTTCATTTTGAACTTGTCTTGCGGTTCAGCTGAGGCTGGCTGCACAAATCCGTATGCAAGCAACTACAATCCATTTGCCTTCTCAGACGATGGCTCATGCATCTACAGCGGCTGCACCGATCCATTAGCAGCCAATTACAATTCAATGGCCACAATAGACGACGGATCTTGCTACAATTGGGTCTATGGCTGCACCAATCCGGCAGCATTGAACTACAACCAGGCGGCAAACGCTGAAGACGGTTCATGTATCATTGAAGGTTGTACAGATGCATCTGCTACTAATTACGACGCTGCTGCTACAATTGACAATGGCTCTTGCACCTATTGCAACGGAGCGGGAAGCATTATGGCAAGTCTCTATATATGCACATTCTCGAATGGTAACCAGGTGGAATTACAAATTGTAGATGATCAAGGTAACGAGGTTTATTATGCTACAGGTTTGAATAATGGAGCCATCATTTATGCAAGCATTTGTTTGCAACCCGGTGTATGTTACACTGCGAATATGATTAATAATACCGGCCCATTTGGTTGGTACAACGGTTACTTCTGGGTGAATGCTTTTGGTACTCAAATTATCAATGCGCATCCTTCTGCAGATGCTCAGTTTGCTTCCGTTCAATTCAGCATCGATGGTACGTGCGGTCCAATCTTCGGATGTACAGACCCAACAGCAGTGAACTACAACCCAGAAGCCAACATGGAAAATGGCACTTGCGTTTACCCTATTGCAGGTTGCACAGATTCAACTGCGGTAAACTTTGATTCACTCGCGTCAGTAGACAACGGTACCTGCTTTTACATGAACGATTGCTTGGGAAGTGTAACAGAGTTCATTCTAACCCCTGGAATGTTTGCTAATGAGGCGTCTTATGTGATTTATGATGAATTAGGTAATACCATCGCTGCCGGTTCCGGAGCAACTACACAATATGCATGTTTGTTAGATGGTTGCTACACCGTGGCCATGTACGATTCGTTTGGTGATGGCTGGGATGGTGGCGGCTACCTCGATGTAGTAATAAATAGCGAGACTACCAACTCCTTTGCTCTAACCACCGGCTTTGAGGGTGCTGACTATTTCGGAATAAACGCAGAAGGTTGTGTGCCTGTTATTGCTGGCTGCACTGACCCTACAGCATTGAACTATAACGCGCTGGCCAACGAAGACGATGGTTCATGCCAATACCCATTGAACTGCACAGATAACCTGGTTACCATTCAAATTGTAACCTCAAACTGGGGTTCTGAAGTTGGTTGGAGCCTCGTAGATGCAGCAGGTGTTGAAGTGGCATCAGGCTCGGGCTACTCAAGCTGGGGATGGTATACAGAGTACGCTTGCGTGGCCGATGGTTGCTATCAGTTGATTCTCACAGACAGCTGGGGCGATGGTTGGAATGGAGCTTATTATATGATTTCAACGGGCGGAGCTTATTACGAAGGATCAATGTACTATGGCTCAAACGCGATCGATATGATTGCAGTGAATTCAGACTGCGGAGTACTTCCGGGTTGCACCGATGTTGAGGCTATCAACTACGATCCGCAGGCATCTTTCGATGACGGTTCATGCATGTACAATTCGGGTAGTGGTCTTGGCATCACAAATGGTTTGGAAATGGAGTTCTCCATCTATCCGAACCCAACCAACGGAGGTATTATCGTTAATGCAACATCACTCGATCCATTGAAAGTAGTTACCGTAAATATCTACGGTGCTGAAGGTCGCTTGGTTCGTTCGATAACTCAAGGTGCAGGTACTGCAACTGTTCAAATTCAGGAGGACTTGACTGATTTGTCTGCAGGATATTATTTCGTAGAAATGGTGAATGGCTCTGCTCGCGCAGTGAAGCCGCTTGTTAAGCAATAATTGATAGATCAAATATTTAAAAAGGCCGCACAAAGCGGCCTTTTTTTTATGACATCTACTTGATAAATCCTTTGCTAGAATATCAAGTTATCTGTTTGCGATTTCGTTCTGCTGATTACAATTCCTCACGAATTTTATATTGATTCCTTGACGGTGAATTGCGAGTAATCAACTCGCCCACAAAGCCTGCAAGGAATAGCTGTGTTCCAAGAATCATGGAGGTGAGGGCTATATAGAAACTCGCTTGGTCTGCCACAAGAGGAGCCTTGCTATGCCATACATACAAGTGCATGAACTTCTGAAGAATAAGATACGCTGTAAGTCCAAGTCCGATTACAAAGGTTGTTGCTCCAATGGTCCCGAAGATGTGCATGGGGCGTTTTCCAAACTTGGAAATAAACATGATGGTCAACAAGTCGAGTGGACCATTGATGAATCGCTCCAACCCGAATTTCGTGGTTCCATACTTGCGCGCCCTGTGTTCAACAACCTTTTCACCGATTTTTTTAAAGCCTTCTCGATGCGCTATTACAGGAATATAACGGTGCATTTCCCCGAAAATCTCTACGCTTTTTACAACCTCATTGGAATAGGCTTTCAGTCCGCAGTTGAAATCATGAAGGTAAATTCCGCTCATTCTGCGAGTGGCCCAGTTGTAAAGTTTCGTGGGAATCGTCTTTGAAATCGGGTCGTGACGTTTCTTTTTCCAACCGCTCACCAAGTCGAACCCTTCAGAAGTTATCATGCGATACAATTCAGGAATCTCATCAGGCGAGTCTTGCAAGTCGGCATCCATGGTAATGACCACTTTTCCATTGCAAGCATCAAATCCGGTATGCAGAGCAGCGCTCTTGCCATAGTTTCGCTGGAATCGAATGCCTCGCACCTCGGGGTTGTTGGTCTTGAGTTCACTGATGATTTTCCAAGATTCATCTTTCGAGCCATCATCAATAAATAAGATTTCATAGCTCAGGGATGCGCTGTCACATACACGCTTGATCCAGGCATGCAACTCAGGCAATGACTCCGCTTCATTGAGCAAGGGTATTACGAGCGAAATGTCTTTCATGCTGTGATGAACGGGTTTTTTTGTTCTTTTCGCTTGATGAAAGAAGCACAAATTACGCTGATCAAGGCCATGAAAAGACCACCTTTCAACCAGCTCAGGAGTTGAGCGCCAGGTTTAAACTGTGATGGAAGGTCTTTCATTTCCTTTAAAGTCTCTTTAATTGCTTCTTCCGGCGCGCCCCATTTTTCCATCGTTTTTTCGGTCTCTTCCAAAATGCGAACGGAAAGTTCCTTTGCCAGGCTCTTATCAATTACATTGAAAAGCACAATATTCCAAATAGTTGAAATCAATGTGGCAAGCATGAGCATGGAGAGCAAAATAATGAATGTCTGCTTCAATTGAAATGGCTCCGATTCATGCTTATTGCGTAGTTGGATGGTGAAGTAACAGATCAACCCGATGGAAATGGGGTACATGATTACGGAATACCACCAGTTCGCAAAAACATCCATTCCGGCAGCATAGAGCAATGCCATGTAAGCACTGATCACAACACCCACGATTATTCCATAACGGAGTATACTTTCTTTCATACGCTGAAACAATTGGTTTTGCCAAAAATAGTAGGTCAATCAGAAGCGGGAGATTCAATTTTAAGAAAAAACCTACGGGGGTTTGTTGAAACAACCTTACTTTTGCCGTCAAAGGGCAAGTCTTTTACGACCAGCTCCTGTCCAATCCTCCAGGGCCGGAAGGCAGCAAAGGCAGACGGTTGTAGCGGTGCGATAAATTGGGCTTGCCTTTTTTTTATTTCCTTTCATCAACAATCAATAGCCAATAATTCTCTGTGTGCCTTCTTCTATTGGAGGTTTTCAACTGCTAGTTTCGTTGATCAGTAAAAGCTCTATGAAAAAAATCGATGTAGCGTATTATACACGTCGCGCCAATGCTAAAAAGAAAACGCTTGCCGCTGACCTTAAGAAAATTATCAAGAAAAACCCAAAAGGGTTGCTGGCCGATGTGAAGAGCGCTACGGAGTCAACATGGAAGGATGTGAGTTGTGTGGCATGCGGCCATTGTTGCATGGAAATGACACCAACCTGGAAGAAGTCAGAAATAAAGCGTGTTGCAGCGCATTTCGGGATGACCTCGGCTCAGTATTACGAAAAGTATTTATATACCGAGGAGAAGACGGGAGATATCATGAACGATAGCACTCCCTGCCAGCATTTCGACAAGAAGAAGGGGCTTTGTACGATTTACGAAATTCGCCCTTCCGACTGTGCAGAATTTCCACATTTTCACCGAAAAGATTTTAAGGATCAGGTCGAAGAAGTTTTTATTCCCAACATGGCGCGTTGTCCGGCCACTTTGGTGATGGTAGAGAAGCTAAACGAGATTATGCGCGAGAAGGGCGTAATAAAGTAACAACGACATGAAGTCACTTGCACATCCGCGACGCGTTCCCTTTATGGTATATGCTGACGCAGACGGAAACATATTTGAAGATGAGCGTTACGAAGCAGTTGGGCGAAGTGGATATGACGTCTATCCGCTCACTCCTGAAGACTTCATAGAGTTACCAACCGGTAGCGACTTATTTACACTTCCCGGCCGACGACCCTATGGTCTGAATCTGGAAACGGGAGAGTTCGATATTTGCGAGGAAGTACAGGCTGTGGCCGCATTGAATGCACCCGCATACACGCAGTTATATATGGCCGCATTTGGCACTGAAGAAGAGGGCGCACCAACATTGCCTTTGTATTGTTATACGGTGGTGGGCTGGCTGGACGGGAAGTTCTATACGACTGCGGTTCGAATCGATGCGGATGAACGCCAAGATCTGGAAAACTTTGATCAGGAATTGATCATTGAAGAGACTAAAAAGCGACTGCAGCAACATCCGGAGAATAGACTCGTTCAGCACCTTGGCAACAATTGCAGCATTCGCTATTGTTGCCCTGCTGCCCGCAATTTTTTTATGGGGCGTTGGGAATGTCCAATTCCGGTTTCGCCTGCATGCAACAGCAATTGCCTCGGTTGTATTTCGTTTCAACCGGAGGAGCATGAATTGACCTCTCCTCAGGACCGACTCACATTCATTCCGACTGTTGATGAAATCGTTGAATTCACGGTGCCGCATTTAGAAAGCGCTGAAAGGCCCATTGTGAGTTTCGGTCAGGGCTGCGAGGGTGAGCCTCTGCTCGTATGGCAACTAATGCGCGATGCAATCATTGCTATTCGCAAGAAAACATCGCGGGGAATCATCAACTTGAATACGAATGGAAGCAAGCCAAAGGCAGTGGAGGAGTTGATGAAGGCCGGTCTGAGTTCAATTCGAGTGAGCACCAACTCAGCTCGAAAATCAGTTTACGAGTCCTACTATTTACCCAATAACTATGCATTCGAGGACATAAGAGAGAGTGCGCGCATTGCTCGCCAATACGGTGGCTGGGCAAGTATCAACTATTTCACTTTCCCCGGCATGACCGACCAGGAGGAGGAGTATGAGGCACTCCGCGATTGGATTCGTTACAGCGATTTGTCCATGATTCAATGGCGCAATTTCAACATAGATCCCGATTGGTATTTGGGTAAGCTAGGCATTACGGAACTGAAGCCTGGAATGGGAGTTCGTCAGATGATGGTCAAGATTAGGCAAGAGTTTCCTCACTTGGCCTATGGATATTTCAATCCACCCAACGAAGTGCAGACGAAATACAATGCGATTCGCATAGAGCTTGGTAGGTAAGAAACGTGGTTGGCTCATTTCATCGGCAAAATTGTTTGCTTAGCTGTTGTGAAATCATAACTTGTTGATTTCCTTTGTTTTTATCTTGACTTCTTAAAGAGTTGATGCATCTTTGTGTTACCTTAACGAAGAAAGATGACCTCGAAAGTATTTTATTGTTCTAAGCAGCGTGCAATGCACCTTGTTCAAGATGTGCTTAAAGAGATGAAGCTAATTGAAACAAAACCGAACAGTTCTGGCAACACCCTATTTGCCGAACGCGGTTGGAGTTTTTTGAGTCCTCCGACCGGAGTAGAGGTTAGGATTTTCACCGAAGACAGACGAGTAGAAGTTGCTGTGAATGTTGAGAGTAAGGTGAAAATGCTCGATTTCGGCAGGAGTGAGTATTTAGAGGAAGAGATTCTGTATCGTATCAAAGAGCGTATAAATTGAGTTTACCACTGCGGTACATCGCGGGTCCACAGCAATTTTCCATTCGAATCAAAGACATTCATCGTAAGAACGCGGTGTTTCTTTTTTCCAGTAAACTCTAGTGTAGCGAAATGCCTTACACCTGTTATGGTGTTTTCCACACGCCAACGATTCTCTTCTTTCGACATGTCAAACGCCCTGCTAGTCAGGGGTGAAACGGTAAGGTCGTAAACACCATTCTCATTTTTCAGTGGCATAAAGGAAAGCTCCCCGCAATGCCTGTCGCCGGTGAGG
This sequence comes from Flavobacteriales bacterium, assembly GCA_044368835.1. GTDB lineage: Bacteria > Bacteroidota > Bacteroidia > Flavobacteriales_D > Sanyastnellaceae > JAIBBG01. The sequence continues at coordinate 25,877 of JBILIX010000001.1, forward strand.
AATACAACACCTCGTATATTCTCTTTTTCGATCGCCTCAATAATGAAGCTTCTTTCTTCGGCATAATTCGAATAGTTCTCAAACACCTCGGCGCTATTTAAGAATTGACCACCGATCGCAATGAGTTTAAAGGGTGCCTGACTTTGTTTCAGGGCCTGAAGGAGCCATTCCAATTGTGTTGCGCCCAATATCGTGGGCGATGTATGGCCTATAGTGTCTTTCCAGGTGCGGTGATAGCGGTTGTCGAGCAGAAAGAAGTCAATATCGGAAAACTGAAGTTGGGTTGAGATTCCGCGCCCGGCCTCATCCACGGAGAGCCCATAGGACGGATTAGGCCAAAACGATTTAAATGCCTCCAATGTCCAGTCTTTGTGAACGAATGAGCCATTTGAATCGTTGGGTCCGAAATCATGATCATCCCAAATGGCAAGGTTTGGACAGTGTTTGAGTAGGTTTTGAATTTCTTTTTGCGAGCGAGTGTGTTTGTAGCGGTGTGCGATGCTTGCATAAGAGGTAAAGTCAACCTCGCGCAGGTAAATATTGTCGCCCAACCATAGCATCATATCGGGATCTTTTTTTACGATTGTGTCGAATATGTGAAACTCGCCACCATAGGGGTCTCCCGGACGATCGTAGGCGGGCTCATTCACGAAAGTACAGCTGCCAACAGCCATTTTAAAATCGGGCGCTTCTTTCCGAAACTGCCACAGATCTTGTGTAGTAAGGGTGTATGTCCGTGATGAAGCATAGCCGCTTGCAACATCTATAAATGGGCGATAATTATAGGTGGTTCCCGGCTCAAGTCCCTCTAAGTCGATGATGCATGAAAAGCCGTTGCGTGCGACTGTGTTCGATTTGAAAATAAGTTCAGGAGCTTTACTTCCAGGAAGCGAGACAGCAATGGCTACCGGTTCCTCCATATCGGTGGCAACCCAAACTCGGGCAGAACGCATTCCCACATAACCCAAAGCATGTTGAATTTGACCGTACGTAAAGTTTGCCCAACAAAGGCTGAGTATCAGCGAAATTCGAATAGCATTGCCTGAATTCATAGTTTTTGCTTAATTGGTGAACAGATTAGTTGATTAAATTGCGTCCCCTTGCAACCCGCAAGTTACCTTAATCGTCTTCTTTCTGTGAAATTTTGGTTTAAATATGCCACGTTGGTTCTTTTGTTTGTCTTATCAAGGCAAGTTGGTGTTGCTCAGTTGAGCGGCACAGGTTGCATTGGGCAAACCTCCTACACCGATGGTCAGCCGGACGATCCCATTTATTATTATCCGGCCGGTCAGTTGGGTGAATTAACTGTGGTGCCAGA
>JBILIX010000085.1:0-7452 GCA_044368835.1 Flavobacteriales bacterium
CCTCCTGCGCTTTAATCGTATTATTATATTCCTCAGAAATAGATTTCTTCACAAGTTCCTTCTCGGTCTCTTTGTTCTTCAATTCGTTTTTGAGTTCATCTCGCTCTTTCTCGATCGCTTTAATGGACTCACTTACCAATAGTTTTTTCTCGAGTTCGCCTTGGTCGAGTTTCGAACGTAAATCAGACATTTCCTGGTCTTTTTGGCCCAGCTGCTCAATGAGTTCACGTTCGTTCTTCGCATTGAGTTCAATGATTTGCTGTTCTTTCTTAAGAAGCTCTTCCTGCAAACTATTCTTGAGGTTGGCCTCTGCCAATTGCACCGCGTTTGCCTTTTCACGCTCCGCCAACTTCAAACGATCATGTATTTCCTTTTCGAACTCGTTGTTACGCACTTGACGAAGGATGTCGGCAAAGCCCGACTCGTCTACTTTAAAGGCTTTGTTGCAATGAGGGCAGATGATGTCGTTCATAGAAGGGTGGAGATGTTATTGGATGACGTTTACGAATATACAACACTTCGGTGGGGCAAGTAGATAATGACTAATGACTAATGTCCGATCCTCAGTCTGCTTCCAAAAACCGCAGATCTTTCCCAAAGGTTTCTGGGAGTGCGAGCAACGATAGGAAGGATAGGGCTAAACAAATACCACCAACTAGGAGTGCGGCATTCACCTCTCCCATGCTGCCCGAAAGAGATTTGAACGACAGCACAATCGGCACCGTAGCGCCGCGCACAAAGTTGGGAACAGTAGTAGTTACCGTTGCGCGGATGTTGGTGCCGAACGTTTCAGATGCGATCGTCACAAACAATGCCCAGTAGCCGGTACCAGCCCCGATGAGGAAACACAGGAAGTAATAAAACGATACCGAGAATCCGCGACCGAGTAAAAAAAGTAATACAATGCCTATACATGCAACCAGGTAGCCCAGTACAATGCGCTTGCGGCTTTTGAAAAGTTGACTCAAATAACTGCTCACCAAGTCGCCGGCAGAAAGACCGAGATAAGTAAAAACGATGGCTTGCCCCACTTCAAACGTGCCGCCAGTGGCGCCACCAAGTTCCGCAAACTTGGCTGAGAATTTCATCAGGATTCCCACACAAAACCACACCGGCAAGCCCATGGCAATGCAAGCCAGGTAGCGCACCGCTCGCTTGCGGTTGGCAAACAGCATGAAGAAGTTACCCTTCGAAACTTGCTGTTGCTTCAAATCATCAAACATTTCGCTCTCATGCGTGCCGGCGCGCAGGGTGAGCAAGAGCAGGCCTAGCATGCCGCCAATGATGTACATGATTTGCCACTGGGCCAAGCCAAACATCGAAAGTTCAAGTTTGTTGATGTATACGGCGGCTACTGCTCCGAGCGCACCCATGGTAACAATGACCATCGTGCCGTATCCGCGACTTTCTTTCTTCAGTATTTCATTGACCAACGTGATGGCGGCACCCAACTCTCCGGCCAATCCAATGCCCGCAATCAATCTTACAGCTGCATACCAATGGATGTCGGTCACAAAGGCATTGGCGATATTGGCCAACGAGTAGATGAGGATGGAGCCCATCAAAATTTTTCGTCGACCCTTGCGATCACCTAAAATGCCCCACACCAATCCACCAATGAGCATCCCCGACATCTGCCACAGAAACAACGTGTAGTCGTATTCGGCCAATTGCGCAGGGTCGGTAACTCCAATGCCACGCAGACTCGCCTGACTCACAATGTTGAACAATTGCAAATCGAAGATGTCTACGAAATAGCCGAGCGATGCTACCAATACGGTGGGCCAAATGGTACGTTGATTCATGGTGAAATTTTCTACGGCGAAAATAACCCACGCGTGTGGCATGGTTCATAATTCGCGCGCCGAGTTGATTTCACAACCGCTTCGACTTCGTTCCTTTGCAGCATGCGCTCAGGTTTTTTAATAGCAATCGCGTGTTCTTTTATGCTTCCGGTTATGGTGCTCGCTCAGTCGCGCTTCGATCGACAGCAAGCTTCCGTGTTGCAGGCCGCAAGCGAACAATGGTTGTGTGCTGAGCTGAAGGAGGTCAACCCAAGTTACTTCCGTTGCGAGAACCGCTCATGGATTCTACCAAGCGCGGGCATGTTCAAGCTCTACAACGATAGCATTGCACTTTCAACGGAGCACATTGCGCGCTTTGAAGAGATTTGGTTTCCGCAAGGCGACTGCAAACGATTTCTTTCGGTGGTGGCCATGGCCGATGTGTATATGCCTTTGTTCAAGCGCAAGGCAGAGCAGTTGGCACTGCATCCCGATGTGGCGTATTTCCCGGTAGTGCTCTCGGGGTGCAATCAGCGGTTTATGGGCACAGATGCTGCGGGTTTGTGGGCTATGCCTTATTTGGCGGCTCGCAAAAGCCACCTCAAAATTGATACGCTGGTTGACGAACGCTTAGGCGGTGATTTCACAACCGATGCTGCTCTCAAGCATTACAAATACATGCTGGGTCTTCAGCAAAACGATGATTGGCGTGCTACGGTGGCTTATCGCCTTGGACCATCTGAACTGGCCCTCGTTGACACATCACTTTCATTCTCTGCAATTGTGGATGCACTCGGAAATGATGCGGAAGACATGCTGCGATTTCAGGCATACACCAACAGTTTGTTGCGCTCTGTGCATGTCGAAAATCAACTGAGCAATTGCTTCGATATTCTGGGGCATTTTCAACCGGTCGTGATCGATAAACCGCTTCGCATTGAAGCCATGGCCGCTGTGCTGGCCGTCGATGAAGCGCGCCTGCGAAACAGCAACCCGGTGTATACGGGCGAGTATTTGCCCGTAGGTTATCGAAAGGTGCCTTTTGTGTTGGAAGATACTGTCGTAGCTCGCTTCACTGTGTTGAAGGATAGCATTGCGCGGTGGCAGCCTGTTCAACCCAAGGTCGAGACTGCGGAGTGGGAAACGTATTGGGTGCAGCATCGAGTAGGGAAGGGCGAAACCCTTGGGCGCATCGCAGCGAAATACCACGTGTCGATTGCACAGCTAAAGAAGTGGAACAAACTGCGCAACGACAAAATACGAAAAGGGCAAGTATTGAAAATTGAGAAACGCAGAAAGGTAGAGCGTGTTGAGAAAGAGGATGACATGCAGAAACAGAATCAGAAACAGAATGAGAATGAGAATCTGAATGGGAATCAGAATGAGGAGCATGCTCAGTCCCCAGTCCCTAGTCCCCAGTCCCCAGTCCCTAGTGCCCAGTCCCCAGTCCCTAGTCCCCAGTCCCCAACCCCCAGCCCCCAGTCCACGCGCCCCTCACCATCGAAGTACTATACCGTTAAGCAGGGCGACTCGCTGTGGTCGATAGCCAAGAAGTATCGCGGTGTAACCGAGCACGACCTCATGAAGTGGAACAAGTGCGGCCCCAATATTCGCCCCGGACAGCGCCTACTTATAAAAGGCGAATAACGCCAACCTCCAACTTTCAACCTCCAACCTTCAACCCGGGCACCCTCACGGATTGTTCATACTTCAACATTCTGCCGTTGATATCTCAAACGTAATTCGTTTGGAATCAGCGACAAAAAGCTTCTTCTTCGCTCCGCATTCTGAAAGAAGGATTCTCCTCTGCGAGGTTTTTTCACTTCTTGTATTCTTCGATAGCTGCGCGAACCATGGAAATTGATGCAGAACGGTTCGCTGATAGTAAAGTGTTGTTCGGTGTGGAACAAGCTTGAGCAGATCGACAGAGCAATACCTAACTTAATATGACGGCTTTCGAGCCGCTTGTGGTGAATTCATGGATTGGTTCACGGACGATTTCGTGATTACAACGTTTTAGGATTGTGTAATTGTTTCATGGTTTATTTGGTTAATGGGGAAACCACCTTTCGTTGAGGGTGGTTTTTCTTTTTATAGGATTGTAGGGGGGAAGGATTGTAGGATGATAGGGACGCCTCCATCCGATACTCAAATCACTGAATCCTTTTCCGTAAATCTATTAGCGCGACCATACACAATTTTCTTGGTTATCGGTGATACTTACAATGCCGCGGCCGTATACGATGGTAACTGCACTAAAACGCGGATTAGTGGTGGTCGCAAAGTTGGTCAGTTGAAGCGTGTCACCGAAGACTTTGCCGAAAGGCGTAAACGGAACTTTGCTAAAGAAATAATCAATTGAGGGCTGTCCGGATCTAATGTTGAGTCTAAGCGCACAGGTGTCGACTTCATTATCCACATCGATCGAATAGTCAATTTGATTGGCGTCGGAAGAGAGGAAGCTCGAACCCAGCGAGCACGACGCACGACAGTATGGCTTCGATCCTGTTCCGCCAACACTCAATCTATTTCTTGTCATGGTATGCGGTTCTGACTTGTCGTATACATCGGTCCGGAAGAACAAACTATCGCCGTCGGCATTAAAGAATACCATTCGACTTTCTTTGGGGATGTAGGGAACAAGATTCTCTGAAAATGCAGGGCAGTCTTTACTGTCTTTTTTGCAGGAAGACAATAGCAACACTGCGCAGCTGATTAAGCTGATGACTATAGCTGCAATTGAATACTTCGAGCTCATTGCCGCGAATGTAATTCGGGGAAGCGTGCACGTGCGCGCAGTCAATGAAAAATCAGACGCATCGCATGAATCTTAAAAATGTACTTTAGAATTCACTCATGTCAATTTCCTCGTGTCCTTTTGGGATACTTTTACTTCATGAAAGTTATCGGCCTTACCGGGGGCATTGGGTCAGGAAAGTCAATTGTAGCGCGTGTTATGGAAACACTTGGCGTACCTGTGTTTGATGCCGATCGAGCGGCGCTGGCCTTGTATGATGAGGATGAGGCGCTGTTGACTGAAGTGAAGGAACGCTTTGGTGATTCAGTGATTCAGCCCGGTGGACAGTTGAATCGTCAGGCGCTTGCTTCTATCGTTTTCAATGATGTGGAAGCACTGAAGCAACTCAACGCAATGGTGCATCCACGTGTGGCGAAGAAATTCGATGCGTGGAAAAAAATGCAAAAGGCTTCAGCGGTTATTCGCGAAGCAGCAATCCTTTTTGAAAGCGGAAGTGCTTCAGATTGTGAAGTTGTAATTGTGGTAACAGCGCCGGAAGATTTGCGCGTGGCTCGCGTCCAAAAACGCAACGGATGGACCGAAGCTGAAGTGCGAGCTCGTATGAAAAGACAATGGACGGAAATGCAATTGTTAGAGAGCGCAGATGCTGTTATTGTGAACGACGACAAGCATCTTTTGCTGCCGCAAGTAACGCGTGTCATTCAGGATTTCATTCAGCAGTAATAGGCAATATGCTGATTGAGCTCAACTTAAAGAAAAATGATAGCGAGCACAATGAATAGCACAACCATGACGATGTAGTACCAAAAGTCTACAAACCAAGGAAACATCTGTTGGTATTTATCTATGAGCTTTTTCATCAAAATTAAGGGGGACAACTATCAGGCTGAGTAGATCAACTCTTCAGCGATTTGCAGTTTTGAATTTGATAGGTCGCGGTTCAATCTCAATTCATAAACAGGTACAGACCTGCTATGGCTGTTCCGACGAGAAACCACTTTTTGGTTTTCATCGCAAGTAGGTTGAGTTCGAAATAATTCATGCTTTCAAAAGAATAGGATGGAAGCAACCATACGATTATATTCTTTGGTAGTTTTCAAATGGGAATCGTGAATAGCGAAGTGATGAGAAATTTCATGCATGGATGTTTCCACGGCAAAAGAGTATGAACGACTTTTGCATTCAAATTAACCTTATGAGCTACCGCATTGCACCTAGTATTCTTTCTGCCGATTTCGCGAACCTTCAGCGCGACATTGAAATGATTAACCGTTCGCATGCCGATTGGTTTCATGTGGATGTGATGGACGGTGTGTTTGTGCCCAACATTTCATTCGGTATGCCGGTGGTGAAAGCGGTTCACAAGCATGCTACTAAGCCGCTCGATGTGCACCTCATGATAGTCGATCCCGATCGTTACATCAAAGATTTTAAAGCTTGCGGAGCAGAGATTCTCACCGTGCATTATGAAGCTTGTACTCATTTGCATCGCACGCTGCAAGCCATTCGCAACGAAGGCATGAAAGCAGGAGTTGCCATCAATCCGCACACGCCCGTTTCGGCTCTAACCGATATTTTGTGCGATGTGGATCTTGTGCTGCTCATGAGCGTTAATCCCGGTTTCGGTGGACAGTCATTCATCGAAAATACCTTTACCAAGCTCGGTCAGCTGAAGGCGATGCGTGAAGAGCGAGGCTTATCCTTTCTCATCGAAATCGATGGTGGGGTAAACGAAACCAACGCAGCCAAACTCATCCACGCAGGCGCCGATGTGCTTGTAGCCGGCAATTATGTATTCGCTGCAAGCAACCCGGAAGAGGTGATTGCCGGGTTGAAAAGACACTAATTTTTCAGAACATCTGACTGGGATTAGGCCAGTTCTACAATACACTTTTTTTTAAGGTGTAAACCGAAATGTGAATTCATTCTGTTGTTAAATTCGACGATATAATTTTCGTCATGCGAGCAATCTTACTCTCTTTCTTCTTGTTGATGAGCGCCTTTTTAAGCGCGCAAGCACCAGCACTCATTCCTTACCAAGCTGTTGCTCGCGATGGCGAGGGGCAAACTCTGGCTAGCAGCACAATCAATGCACGGTTTACCCTCCACGACGCGACTGCCACAGGTACTGCGGTGTGGCAAGAATTACAGACGATAACTACATCATCTCTCGGTTTATTTACAGCTCAACTTGGCGGCAGTGTGCCGCTTACAGCTGTGGATTGGTCTAGTGGTGCTAAGTTTATTCAGGTGGAATTTGACCTTGGCAATGGATTTATTGATTTAGGCACTCAACAGCTATTAAGTGTGCCCTTCGCATTGCATGCGGCAAGTGTGCGTTTGAACGTGAGCAATACGGGTGACACGCTCTTCGTGGGCGACGGCAGTTATGTGCTCATACCGGGCATCAGCCTTGCGAACAATGGCGGTAGCTCTAGCATCAGCGAGCATACTTGCGGCACCACCAACGTTCACAATTCAAACCTTCTATACGGCAACGTCACAGACCATGAGGGTAACGTGTACAAAACGATTGTGATCGGCTCGCAAGAGTGGATGGCAGAGAACTTGAATGTTGCAAGTTATGCCGACGGTACACCCCTGCCCGAAGTAACCGATCCTTTGGAATGGGACGAACTCACTACGGGTGCTTGGTGCTATTACAACAATGAGGCAAATTACGCTTGCCCCTATGGCAAACTATATAACTGGTATGCTTGTGTAGACGCACGCCAGTTGTGCCCCATAGGTTGGCACGTGCCAACGGATGACGATTGGTTGGTATTGACAAACTACCTCGTCGGTGTTGAATTTGCGGGTGGCAAAATGAAAACCACGGGTACTGTGGAAGCTTCCACGGGATTTTTTCTTTCACCAAACACAGACGCCTCAAACAGCAGTGGGTTCTCG
>JBILIX010000086.1:0-7412 GCA_044368835.1 Flavobacteriales bacterium
GCAGTCATAGCACTGCACTGACGGAGTATCACAACCGACTTGAAAGCAGCATCATCGAATTGCGGGAGTTGACGCGCGACATCGAGTCGTTTGCTGCGGGAGTGCAAAGCGATGAGAAGAGAGTAGAGCAATTAGGCGAGCGATTGTCTATGCTTTACTTGTTGCAAAAGAAGCATCGCGTGCAAACTGCCGACGAGTTGATGAGCATTTTAAACCAGTTACAGTCGCGTGCATTTTCATCGGAAGAGTTGGAAGAGCGAATGATGAAGTGCGAATTGGAAATTGCATCCTGCGCGGAAGAGCTTGGTGAATTATCGATGACACTCGATAAGTCAAGGGCCAAGGGCGCAAAGATGGCCGAAAAGGAAATGCGCGGATACTTCGCTCAGCTGAGTATGGAGCACGCAGAGGTGCAGCTGCAGTTGGAGCGCAAGGAAGATTTTGATTTTTGGGGAAGGAATCAAATTGCCTTCCTATTCAAGGCGAATAAGGGTGGGCAATTTCAGCCTATACACAAGGTGGCAAGCGGTGGTGAAATTGCGCGCGTGATGTTGGCCATAAAAGCTTCCATCAGCAAGCATAAGCGTTTGCCCGTTCTCATATTGGATGAAATCGATCAAGGTGTAAGCGGTGAGGTAGGCTTGAAGATTGGGGCTATTCTCAAAGAGATGAGTACTTCCATGCAGTTGCTTGCCATAACGCATTTGCCGCAGATTGCAGGCAAGGCCGATTATCATTGGAAGGTAGCCAAAGAGGTGCGCGACGATCAGACCTATACTTCGGTTGAAGAGATACAGGCTGAAAAGCGTGTGAACGAATTAGCAGAAATGTTGGGCGGGAAGAAACTTTCCGCTGCTGCACTAGCCAATGCGAAGGAACTGTTGTCTTAGAATTCTGCGTTCAGCGGTGTGCGTGGGAATGGAATGACATCGCGGATGTTGCCCATGCCTGTCACGAACATAATAAGACGCTCGAAGCCCATGCCGAAACCTGCATGCACGCATGTTCCGAATTTTCTCGTTTCCAAATACCACCAGATGTGATCTTCCGGTATGTTGAATTGCGCGCATTTACTGCGAAGCATGTCGAGACGCTCCTCCCGCTGTGACCCGCCGATGATTTCACCAATGCCCGGCACCAGAATGTCCATGGCAGCTACGGTTTCACGGCCTTGAGCATCGGGCTCATTCATGCGCATGTAGAACGCTTTGATGGCAGCAGGATACCCCGTGATGATAACGGGTTTCTGGAAGTGTTTCTCAACCAGATAGCGCTCATGCTCGCTCTGCATGTCAATTCCCCATTCAACCGGGTACTTGAATTTTTTCTTTTTGAAATGATTCGACTGCAGGAGAATATCGATGGCCTCCGTATAGGTGATACGTTCAAATTGATTGCTCACAATCATGTTCAAGCGTTCAAGCAGCGGCATGGATTGTCTTTCATCGACAGGTTTTTGCTTGTCTTCATTCAACTCACGCTCCTGCAAAAACTCAAGGTCTTCGCGGCAATGGTCGAGAGCATATTGGATACAGTATTTGAGGCACGCTTCACCGAGGTTCATATTGTCGGTGATGTCATTAAAGGCAACCTCGGGTTCAATCATCCAGAATTCGGCAAGGTGTCGGCTTGTATTGGAGTTTTCTGCGCGGAATGTTGGTCCGAACGTATACACTTTGCCCAGTGCCAGCGCGGCGAGTTCTGCTTCCAATTGTCCGCTTACTGTTAGGTTGGTTGTCTTTCCGAAGAAGTCTTCCGCGAAATCAACCTTTCCTGTTTTTGCAATTTCATCGAGGTTCAAGTTGGTGACACGAAACATTTCGCCGGCACCTTCTGCATCGCTGCCGGTAATGATGGGCGCATGCAAATAATAGAACCCTCCATCGTTGAAGAATTTATGGATGGCGAAAGCCAGGTGATGACGTATGCGGAATACTGCTCCAAAGGTGTTGGTTCTGAATCGCAGGTGTGCTTTTTCACGGAGAAACTCCAGCGAATGGCGTTTCATCTGGATGGGGTATTCATTCGGGTCGCAATCGCCCAGAATTTCAAGTTGATCACAGATGACTTCAATGTCTTGTCCTTTACCCAAACTCTTCTGCACCTTGCCTGTAGCGGCTATGGCAGCGCCTGTCTGCAATCGCTTCAATGTGCTTTCACCATGCTGCTCTTTGCTTACCACGATTTGCATCGTGCGAATAGTGGAGCCGTCAGACACCGACAGAAATTGGTCGTTGCGAAGGGTTCTCACCCAGCCCTTCACAGTAACAGTGGTGTCTATTGGCTGAGAGGAAAATAATTCGGCGATAGTAGCGTGTGGCATAGTACAGCGTTTTGAGAACGCGAATTTACCACATTGCTTATAAAACTAATCAGATCGAAAACTTAAGCGCTTGTGCGTTGCGGAACGTTGGGCAGGTCGCTTTCAATCTTACCGTCGCGCATGCGTACGATGCGATGGGCCATTCGTGCAATGTCTTCTTCGTGCGTGACAATAATGATGGTATTGCCTGCGCTATGTATTTCATCAAACAAGGCCATTATTTCATGGCTTGTTTTAGTATCCAGATTTCCGGTTGGTTCGTCGGCCAATATGATCGACGGGTTGTTCACCAGCGCCCTAGCTACTGCCACACGTTGCCTCTGCCCACCCGAAAGCTCATTGGGTTTGTGGTTCATGCGATCGGCTAGGCCCACGCTCTGCAATGAATCTTTGGCTTTTTGGTTGCGCACATCTTTAGGAATGCCCGCATATACCAGTGGCAAGGCCACGTTGTCGAGCGAACTGTAGCGAGGCAATAAGTTGAAGGTTTGAAAAATGAAACCGATTTCCTTGTTGCGAATTTCAGCCAGTTTGTTGTCGTCCAGGTTCGCCACATTCGGGCCGTTCAGGAAGTAGCTCCCGGAGGTAGGAGTGTCCAAGCAACCGATGATGTTCATGATGGTGCTTTTTCCGGAGCCTGAGGGGCCCATCAGAGCTACGTATTCATTTTTGGAAATGGATAAGTCCACTCCATTAAGCGCCTTGATGGTTTCATCGCCGATGCGATAAAACTTGGTAAGACCTTCTATGCGTATAATTTCCTGCATGGGCGGCTAATGTACATTCCAAGATGATTTGAGCCATTCATATAGGTGTTATTTCCACTAAAAGTCATTAAATTAGCCTTTAATTAAGTTCCCGAATCCAAATGAAAAAGCGCTTGCTTCTTTTTTCATTGTTGGTCGTCTGTTGTGGACGACTGTCGGCGCAATTACTCGTCGACAATTCAATTAACGCCAATGCTGCGGTGCAGAATGTATTGCTCGGCGCCGGTGTTACTGCGAGCAACATTACCTTTCAAGGTGACAATGCCCAAATTGGTGGGTTTACATGCAATGGATGTGGTTTGGGTATTGGCAACGGCGTCGTAATTGGTACCGGAAATGTCGATGGGGCGGATGGTCCGAATAACGGTGGAGGCTTTAATCTGGGGCCGCCCGATTTTAGCGATGGTGTGGGTGATAACGATTTGGAGCAACTCAGTGGCATGGCTCTGAACAATACGGCAGTATTGGAATTTGATTTCGTGCCTACCGGCGATAGCCTTGCGTTCAATTATGTTTTCTCATCCGATGAATATCCGGAGTTCGTCAACAGTATCAACGATGCATTCGGATTTTTTCTGAGCGGACCCGGTTTGAATGGTCCTTACTCCAATAGTGCGATGAACATCGCCTTGATTCCGGGTACTACGGTTCCAATCAGTATCAATACAGTCAATGATTTTGAAAATTCCTCTTATTACGTAGACAATACCGGCGGAGCAGCCAACGTGCAGGCCGATGGACTTACCACCATGCTTACTGCCTATGCGGAAGTTATCTGCGGTGAAAATTATCACATCAAAATTGTGATAGGTGATGCAATGGACTACCTGTACGATTCATGGGTTTATCTTGAGGCTGGAAGTTTTCAAAGCAATGTGCTTTCCATGAGTTATTCAGCTCCGAATTACTCCTCTCCAATTGATGGGGGAGTTTTTGAGGGATGCCAGGCCGGCAACCTGGTTTTTTCCAGGGCGGGGGTGCTGGATGCGGAGGTGAGTTACGGCCTGACATTCGCAGGCGACGCAATCATCGGCACTGACATTGATTTTCCGTACACAGAAATTGTCTTTCCTGCCGGACAGGATGAGGTAACCATCACTTTCCAGGCCATTCAGGATTTTGTGTTGGAGGGTGTGGAGACACTTGAAATTACCATGGAAAACGCCGGTTGTGGATCCAGTAGCGCGAATGTTTCAATCAGCGTTTATGACCTTCCGGCGCTCGAAGTGGCATTAGACGATGCATTAATTAATTGCGGAGAATCGGTCACATTTACTCCTACAATAACAGGAGGCTTGGGTGATTACACCCTTGTTTGGGACGGCACATTCGAAGGAGCGAGTTATACCGTTATTCCTCAGCAAGCCACAGCCTATTCATATACCGTTACGGACACGTGCGGCGTGATCCCTTTTAACGGCAGTGCGTCGGTTGAATTTGTTGTGAATCCACAGTTGCTGGTAGAGGCTTCTGATGATCTCACGGCAACCTGTTTGGATGTACAGAACTTTCAGCCTCAAATCTCAGGGGGGTTACCCCCCTATGAAGTGGCCTGGTATGTCGACGGAGTATTGGAGTCTATAAATACTGATTTACTCTTTGCCTCTGATGAGAGCGTATCGCTTTCGTTTGCTGTAACCGATTTGTGCGGTGTCGAGGTATCAGATGAATTTGACTACAGCGTACCCGCTGTTCCTATTGATTTAAACTTAGGGCAAGATGTTACTGTGACTTGTATCGATGAAGTGGTGCTAGAGCCACAGCCCTCAGGCGGAGTGGGAGCGTATCAATATGAATGGTTCGTGGATGGAGCTGCAGAGCCAGGCGCACAAGTATTCGATAGTTTCTTTTTCAACGATGCAACTGTTCGGTTGGAGATTATGGACGAGTGCGGCAATATCGCGAGCGATGAATTGGAAGTTACGGTTCCTCTCGTGCCCGTTACTGTTGAACTGCCGACAGATATTTCTACGACCTGTCTCGTAACCAATAATCTGCAACCCGCGGTGTCCGGTGGAGCAGGCATTCTCGATTATGCATGGACGATAAACGGACAAGGGTATTCGAATGCCACTTCCATCAATTATTCTACTGAGACGAATGCAGCCATCGAATTAACGGTGGAAGATGAATGCGGTAATGTGGGTTATGATGAAATGCAAATCATTATTCCTGCAGTGCCTGTGCAAGTATCTACCACTGCCGATACTACTATCTGTCTAAATGATGGCGCGCTGCTCACCGGAAGCGCATCGGGCGGAGTAGGAGATCTAGTGTTGTCGTGGGAAGGTGGTTCCAATCAGTCAACCATATATGCAACGCCAACGGTGTCTTCAGCCTATCGGTTATTTGTTCAGGATGAGTGCGGCAACTCGGCCAGCGCTACCGTTTTTGTAACGGTAGATTTCGTGGAGCCCAATTTTATCTCCGCTTATTTGGATGATGAGTTGGTAGGATTTACGAATTTGTTGCCCGATTCGGTTGTTACCTTTTGGGAGTTTTCGGATGGTACTATTTCAAACGACAAGAATCCGGTTCATCGGTTTAATACAGTCGATGAGTGGGTTGCAACCTTGCATGCCTATTCGCTGGGGGGCTGCCACAACGATGTGTCTCAAACCTTTGAGGCCACAGGAGCTGTTTTCATACCTACCGCATTCACTCCGGATGCCGATGGTATAAACGACTACTGGAAGCCGGTTGGAAGGGATTTGGTGAGCTACCACTTGAGCGTTTTTAACCGCTACGGTGAGATAGTCTTTGAGACCCGTGATATGGAAGAGTATTGGGACGGAGGTATGCGCGGTGGAGATTATTTTGTGCCCAATGGAGTGTATAGCTTTATTTTGCAAGCCACTGATGCCAGGTATAATTCGTTTGAGCGTTCAGGGCATGTGCAAATCGCACGTTAATCCGGACAACTTTTGAGTGATACCTGCTGTCATTAATCATCGAAACCAAATCTTATGAGAATTCTTCTACCTCTTTTTGCCCTTATTGTATTTGCTGCAAATAGCATAGCTCAGGTAACCGTTACCACTGTTACCCCCGCTGAAGCGGTGGCTGCTCTGGTAGGCCCCGACCTTGAAGTGAGCAACATAACCTTCACCGGCGATGCGATTCAGCTGGGTACCTATCAAAACGCAGGCGGTAATTTTCCCATTGCCAACGGAATATTGTTGAGCACAAGCGACGTAAACAATTTTGAGGCGGGTGCTTTCTTCGGTGATCCGGTCAATTCGGTTACTACAGAGCCGGACTTATTGGATATCGCCAATTCTGTTCCTCCGCTCATCAATCAAACGTTTGTAGTAAATGGTGTTTTCGATGTTGCCATACTTGAGTTCGACTTCGTGGCATCAGGGCCTATACTCACCTTCAAATATGTATTTGGATCGGATGAGTACCTAACCTACGTGAACTCACAATACAACGACGTCTTTTCATTTCTGATTTCAGGACCTGGTATTACCGGGCCGTATGCTTCGCCCGCAGCATTTCCTGATGGCTCGCAAAACATTGCAGGGGTGCCCAACAGCGACCCCTTCTTGCCTATTACAATTTCTTCCGTAAACAATGTGCTTAATAATCAGTACTACATCGATAACCCCGGAAACGCGGTAAACAGCACAATTAGCTGTACCGGCTATACTGATTCATTGCGGGTGTATGCCGATTTGCAGTGTGGTCAAACCTACCACATGAAGTTGGCAATTGCGGATGGTTCAGACGCCGGTTTGAAGTCGATGGTAATGTTTGAGGAGGGCAGCTTCCAGCTTTCAGGAGCGGGTATCGAGGCTTATTCAGTAGGTGCACCGAGCACCTTGGAGGAAGATTTTGTACTTATCGAAGGCTGTTTAAACGGAGAGTTGCGTGTGCAGCCTCCGGCATGTGCTGCTGAAATACTGGATGTCGATTTTTCTTATTCGGGTATTGCAATAAATGGTCTCGATTATGACGCGTTGCCAATTACATTGAGTCTCCAGGGTGAACCGGTGCTTATTCCGATTATTCCTGTGGCGGATGGTCTCACTGAAGGTGACGAAACGGTGCAGATTGTCATGAACTTCATCAACCTGGAGGGGGAACCGGATTCGGACACTACAAACATCATCATTCGTGATTATGTGCAACCTGCGGTCGATATGAAAACTGTTTATATCTGTAACAACGACACAACTGTTTCTCCGGTTATCACGGGTGGTTTTCCTCCGTATGCATACACTTGGTGGGATGGTACACAAACGACATCTCATTTTTTTGATACAGGTGATGCCGGCAGTTACTCCATAGCCATGAGCGATTGGTGCGGCACTGATTTC
>JBILIX010000087.1:0-7401 GCA_044368835.1 Flavobacteriales bacterium
CATTGCTTCCGCTCGACATGGAAACCATATACGCATCGGTTAAGAAAACAGGACGCGTAATCGTATTGCACGAGGACTCGTTGACCGGTGGTATCGGAGGGGAAATTGCCGCGCGCATTGGTGAACATTGCTTTGAGCACTTGGATGCACCTGTTGTGCGCTGCGCAAGCTTGGACACTCCCATTCCTTTCAATGCCGAGTTGGAGAAAAACTTCCTTGCCAATCGCTACCTAGGATCGGCTATCGAAAAACTGCTGAAATTCTGATCTTCCCATCGTGCGATTTATTCATAAAAGAGTAACACATCATTGACGTGGTCTCAACCATAGGATTTCATTTTTGTGAAAATCTCAGTGGGCCACTTTGGAAGACAAAATTGTTTATAACGACCTCGAAAAAGACATCGCACATTTCGCGCGTGCCGTTGGCCATCCGGCACGCATTGCGATTCTAATCGAAATTGCCAAAAGAGGCTATGCCGTTAAGGGTGAAACCATAGAAGTACCCCAACTATCTCAAGCGACCATACAGCAGCACATGCGAGAATTGAAGCGCGCAGGTCTGCTTCAAGGTAGAATTTTCGGTGCTAAGGCCGAATACAAAATCGATCTAGAAAATTTGCGAAAGTTCGATGAGCAATTCCTGACATTCATGTCGCTATTCAAAAGCCTTAATGAGAACGTAACCACACCTTAACACAAAAAGCCGGATCTAAACGGACTTTTGCCTCATGAAGCGTGGGTTATTTATTTTGGCCTTTTTCATTCACCTAAGTATTTTCGGTGTAAGTGTGAACAACACACCCAACCCGGGTGTGAAATCAATCCAATGCCGCATTTTGGATGCTTCAACCGGTGAAGCTCTAACAGGGGTTCAAATCACTACGGAAAATTCAAAATACACAGCATGGTCTGATGAGTCAGGTCTTTTCACACTTGAATTTCCTGCAAACGAATCAGTTCTGTTTACCGTCTCGCTGGTGTCCTTCCAAACCCTCTCGTTCGACGCTGCTTCAATTAGCGAGCAGCCCGTTATCTACCTTCAGGAAAAGTAAATTTCGCTACAACAGAAAATTTTAACACTGGAAACGGAACTCTATTGTTAAATAATCGTTACGTTTGTGTGACCCGAGGGTAAACCAACCCCGCGGTGAGCTTAAACAACATGAAACAGACGATTCTCCTAACGCTTGCAATTTCCCTAAGTTGGACAACCTTATTGGCACAAGCGCCCTTCCTGAAAGACGGACTTTATTTCAATGAAAACGGGGATTTATACACAGGAACGGCAACCCTAGAAGTTACAGAGAACGGTAAAACCTACAAGCAATACATTGAAGTTAAAGAGGGGCTGTTGAATGGGCAAATGAAATACTACCACTCCAAAGGTTATGTAGAAGAAATCGGAAATTACAGCAACGGTAAAAAAGAAGGTGTGTGGATTCAATTTGCATCCAATGGCCAACAGCTTGGAGAGGCGTATTATAAAAATGGACTTAAAGACGGCATCTGGACCGTTTGGGATGAACAAGGTATCAAGCGTTATCACATGGTTTACAGCATGGGAAAGAAAGTTGACACTTGGAAAATGTGGGATGAAAACGCGGTGCTTGTAAGTGAACGCATCTACAACGAATAACCAATCTTCTTGCACAACTCATCGTTGTTCGCGTTTAGAAAAGGACCATCGAGATCTGCCCAATCGCACAGGAATGTAAGTTCCTCGGCCGCGCCGCATCCTACGCTCGACTCACTCATGCAACCTATCAGTGCTTTTTTGCCTCTCAGCCGAATCTCCTTCAACTGCTGAAAAGCGGGAGTAATCCCACCGCATTTCTGGAGCTTTACATTGACTCCATCGAAGGCATCCAACACCCCGAAGAGATCATCGATTTGCTGGCATGCTTCATCTGCTATCACAGGAACTACAGTGCTTTCACGCAATTGAAAGGATAGCTCACGATCACCCTTATGAAAGGGCTGCTCAATCAACACACATTCATTCGACTCCAAAAAGTCAATCAGCCTTAGTGCCTGGTCGATGGTCTTCCAAGCCTGATTAGCATCTACGGCAAAAGGTGATTCGGAAAGCGAACGGAAATTCCGCAGCATCTCCTCATCATGCAATCCATCCAACTTGAGCTTGAACAAGGTAAAGCCTTCAGATGCCGCATAGTCTATCTTCTTCTTCATTTCGTTGACATCGGAAACGCCCAGTGTGAATGTATGCGGCACCAGCGGAGCATCAGCATGAGCGCCCAAGGCAACTGAAACAGGCTGGTTATTCATCAACGAGTGAATTTGCCAACGTGCCATGTCGAGTGCCGCTAATGCCGGCATTAAATCGGGAATGATTTGCCGAAGAGCTGAAAACCACTCATCGGGAAAGTTCAATGCCAATGCCTCCTTGATTCCGGGGCGATTCAACGCATCGACCACTTGCTGTGTACTTATGCCGAGGTATGGTGGCAGCGTTGCTTCGCCGAAACCAACCAAGCCATTCCATTCAAGCACTACAAATACTACATCGGTTCCCAATCGCTCGCCATGCGCAATTCTGAAGGGATAACGAAAGCGCAGGTAGGTCGTATGCGTTTTAATTTCAATCATGAAGAATGTGAACCAAGAAAGGTGGATTGTATAAGCTCGGCTTGTTATAGTGAGGGCTCTCAGAACTCAAATATGTAAAACTCGCACCTGCCTCCTGCACAAGTACATGCCCTGCAGCTGTGTCCCACTCCATTGTTGGCCCGTGGCGAAAGTAAACATCTGCAAGTCCGCATGCTATGTAGCAAAACTTCAATGCGCTTCCTGCTTTGATAGACCGCGTAATCGGAAAACGACGAAGCGCCTCCTCCTCTTCTGCCGATCCATGCGAGCTGCTCTGCACAGATATCCAATCGTCTTTCTTTCGATTGGCTCGAATAGGCTTGTTTACTAAACCATCATGCATGAAAGCGCCTGCTCCGCGTGCTGCCCAAAAGGTATGACCGGAAGTCGGAACATGTATGAGGCCGATGATCGGTTTAGAGTCCTCAATCAAGGCCAGATTAATCGTAAACTGATCGTTCCGTTTTATGAACTCTTTCGTACCGTCGAGTGGATCGAGACACCAATAGCGTCGCCACTCCTTTCGGCTTTCAAAATCAATCTGGGTGGACTCCTCTGACATTACGGGGATAGAAGCATCCAATCGAAAAAGTTGTTCGGTCAAGAAATCATTTGAACGTTTATCGGCCTCTGTTAGCGGCGAATGGTCTGCCTTCCATTCCACCGCTGTCTCTTCGGTGTTTCGATACACTTCCATGATCAGTGTTCCTGCTTCTTGCAAAAGCTTTATGAGATGTGGTATCGAATCTTTCATAGGACCTTGAGATCGTGAATGCCATTTCCGGTCAAATGCACAACGGCTTCCAAATCCATCCGCAAGTAACGTAATAAAACTCCATAATCCCTAAGACTCGTGTAGAAGCAAAATCCTGCTATTTTTACGGCCTATTCAAAATTTTATCATGAGAGAGATTCAGTTCAGAGAAGCTATATGTGAAGCCATGACAGAAGAAATGCGCCGCGATGAGTCGGTATTTCTGTTGGGAGAAGAAGTAGCGGAATACAACGGTGCTTACAAGGCGTCGAAGGGAATGCTCGATGAATTCGGTGCAAAACGAGTTATAGACACCCCCATTGCTGAGCTTGGATTCTCAGGTATTGCTGTGGGTGCAGCCATGAATGGTTTGCGTCCTATTGTAGAATTCATGACCTGGAACTTCGCAATTCTGGCAGCCGATCAAATCATCAACTCGGCAGCGAAAATGCTTCAAATGAGTGGTGGCCAATACAATGTTCCAATTGTATTTCGCGGCCCCAATGGCACTGCTGGTCAATTGGCGGCAACACACTCGCAAAGCTTCGAGTCGATGTATGCGCACATCCCAGGATTGAAAGTAATTACACCTTCAAATCCTTATGATGCAAAAGGGTTGCTGAAAGCAGCTATTCGCGACAACGATCCGGTCGTTTTTTTCGAGAGTGAAAAAATGTACGGAGACAAAGGCTTGGTACCGGATGGTGAATACATCTTACCAATTGGTGTTGCCGACATTAAAAAAGAAGGAACAGACGTAACACTCGTGTCCTTCGGTAAGATTATGAAAACTGCGCTGGCTGCTGCTGCTGAACTGGAAAAAGAAGGCATCAGCATGGAGGTTATTGACTTGCGCACCATCCGTCCGCTCGACATCGACACCATCGTTCAATCCGTTAAGAAAACGAACCGACTTATTATTTTGGAGGAATCATGGCCTGTGGCTAGCATCTCCACTGAAATTGCTTACCGTGTGCAGCGCCATGCATTCGACTTCCTCGATGCACCTATTCGCCGACTCACACAAAGCGATACTCCTTTTGCTTTCGCAACAACGCTCATCGACGCAGCATTGCCTCAAATTGAGGATGTGGTAAGAACAGCAAAAGAAGTTTTGTATCGTTAATACAACATTGAAAAAAAGAAAAGCCGCTCATGAGCGGCTTTTTTATTTCTATCGTTCTTGGATTATCGTCGAATTACCCGCTCCACTTTTCGTCCACGGCTGGTTTGCACATCCAGCAGATAGGTGCCTGCAATGAGGGGCAAGCGCACCTGCGCGCGAGAAGCACTCGGATTCAAGGTTTCTACCAGCTTACCATCGAGGCTATACACCTTGATGGTTTGAATAGCATCGTTTCCGGCATTCACCTGCACAAATCCATTCGAGGTAGGGTTGGGTGAAACAGTGAACAAGCGTGCTTTCTCTCGAACATTTGTAATTGTAGAGTTTACAGTGTAGCTAGCCATTTCAACCGGATCGGGACCTTCCTGCCAATACATTTCCTCGAATGAATTGATCAGCGGATGATCCATTGCAAACATTTCCTCATTCCATTTGGGAGGCAACGACTGATACCAGAAACGTGCAGTTACCGTCACGTTTCCGCTTATTCCTTGCAGCGGAATGTGGTAGTGAACATCGTCAGTGCCTGAGCCTTCCAAACCATTGATAGCATTAAAATTCGGATCAAAAGCAGCTGCTCCTACCACCATGGTCGTGTCATATGCTGCATGCGTGGTGCTGAACCCTGTTGGCACCAATCGATTGTCTTTAATCATGTGGTGAGCGCGCTCCAGAACGGTTGTAACGTTGCCCATTACGTCGCCCATAACCATTTCATAGATCTGCACTTCATTTACGTCATCCCTAATTACATCGTAGTGAGGCTCCCAAGTTGGGTCTTGCCCTTGCACTTCGAAATCAGGATTGATACGACCTGAGTGAAACACTTCATTGCCATCTTCATCAGTCATAACAAATTCAACAAACGCTCTCCTTGCAGGATAACCACTCGGCATTTTGTGGCCCGCTTTATTTGTGAGGCGGACTGTGTAGCGCGCTGTATCGGAGTCGATAACTCCGGGTATGATTTCAATTTCAGCCGTGTGATTTTGTAAATTATCGAGCGTACGATCAATCACCGTTTGGAAGTGCTGCTCATTCGCGGTTATTCCCAGTTCATCGATTCGGTTTTTCATGAGCTCAAGCATAAAGGTGTTTCCTCCCACCAGCCAGTGCTGCGCAAAGGGCTCTCTGCCGGGCAGCCAATCGTAACCGGATGCAACGATAATGGGTTCTTCCGTTTTCGGCATGTGGCATCCCTGGCACTCAATCGCATTAAAGTCTTGAGAATTGTACGAACTGTTGAGCCACTCATGATAGGTTGCTTGCTCAATAAAAGTGGTACCTGTTGCATTGCCCTGGAGATCCGCGGTTTCCGTTATCAGCGAGTGACATCCTGCACAAGACTCAGACTTCGATGCTTTAGGATGCGCCACTGGCGCTACACCTACGAAGTTGGACATAATAAAGTCTTGCATGGGCAATCCATTTTTGGGGATGTCGAAAATAGGACCCCAGATAGTATCCGCGTTGTATTCCAACTCGCCTGAAAAGAAAAGCCCGGTTGTTTCAATTTGTTGAGCATGACAAGCCATGCAACTCACACCGTCGAGAGCCAATGAGTCGGCATCGAGCATTTCGGTGGTATAAAACTCAACACCATCGTGGGCTGCCTCAAATCTTCCCATGGGAGCATGACAAGATGTGCATTTATTAGTTAGCTCACCGGCATGCCCAGGGTTTACAAGAGTTTCATGAGCCAACTTGGCTCGCCACATGGGATCCTTAGCCGAATTGGCCATCATGGTAGCCCTCCAGTTTTCTGCGGGACCCACATTCACTCCGTTTCCATCTACCAATGCCAGCGGCGGATTAGCTATATCCATGTCCACTCCATGACATCCGGCGCACCGACCGGAGCCCATGAACATGTCGGAGCTTCCGGTGGGTAAATCACCCACCAAGTTTTTGTAAGCTCCCATCTCTTGAGCAGAATGATATCCCTTAGGCTTTCGCTTTTGATAGGCTGCTGTAAACACAACAAATACAGCTACAGCAGCTGTCAAAACTAAAATTTTCGCCTTGGTTCTTGATCCTTTCCAAAAGTCCATACGTGCATATTAATGTTTCGAAAGTACAATCACACAGCTTAAACACCCGAACAAAGAACAATCAAACCGCTCGGTGAGAGGGGGCCCCAAGACCAACTACCAAACTTCCAGCTTCTCAACTGCAACATCGCCCATCAGTTCGTTGATTGCATCCATCAGTTTGGTCTTTTGGTAGGATAGTTCCTGCTTGAGCGGTCCGCTGTCCATTTTCAGCACAAGTGTCTTTCCGTGTAGCTTGCTTTCGCGTGTTTTCTTCCAAATAACTTCGCCAACCACTTCTCTATAACAACGCAAAACCTCCATTTCTTGGTAGCGATGCTCCCATCCGTTTCGGCGAAGGATGTCTGATATAAGTTCTTTGAGAGGATTATCTGTATATGTTCTGTTCGACATCGCAACAAATATCGATTGAAACGATGCTTAGATCGGATCTAATTTTCCACTTTCTACTTTCCAGGCCTTGTATTGCAAACCAGCGCCTTGCAAAACCTCAGGCATTCGTTCCGTGCTCGTATCAGTGATGAACATTTGCCCTACATCATTGCGTGAGAGCCACCCCATAATATTGGCAACCCTGTGTTCGTCAATCTTATCGAAAAAATCGTCGAGCAAGAGTATTGGCTTCACCCCTGCCGATTCTTTCATAAAGAGATATTGAGCAAATTTCAAGGCAAACAAGAACGATTTCTGCTGACCTTGAGATGCAAATTTCTTGAGCGCATTGCCCGCAATTAAAAAGTCTAAATCGTCGCGGTGGCAACCAGCAGAAGTTCGCTCCAATTGCCTGTCGCGGCGGGCGTTTTTTCGAAGCAGTTCCTCCATGCTCGATTCATTTAACTCAGAATCGAAGTTGAACGACAC
>JBILIX010000088.1:0-7373 GCA_044368835.1 Flavobacteriales bacterium
TTCGAACGCGCGCTCGGCTGAAAGGGCTTTGTTGGTGTTGTCGTCGCCACGGCTATCGGTGTGGCCTGATATTTCAATCACCATCGACGGGTGCTTCAAGAGGTAGCCGGCAAAGGCGTCGAGTATAATCTTCGAGCGTTCTTCAATGTCGGCACTGTTGGTGGTATAGTATATGTCGTTGATCACAAACGCTTCGTTGGCCTTGGCCTCGCGCGTTTCCATGTTGAGCTTGGCTACCACAGGTGCCGGTACGTCTTTCTTGGCTATCACGCGTGAGTTGAACGCGATGTCGTCGCCTTCAACGCTCAAGGTCACGTTTTCATTGCGACTCACTTTCACAACGGCGGCATAGGTTCCGTCGTCATCGTTCACAGCCACTTCTTCCTTGAACTTACTCTCGGTATACTGAATTTCCACTTTGGCTTGCATCGGAGGTTCACCTGAGTTGGTCTTCACCTGGCCCTTCACAATCATTACTTTTTCGGGCTTCGCTTTTTCAGGCATCTTAAACTCATAGACGTCCCAGCCTTTGTTGTTCTGGAAATTCTTTGCACCGAAGTAGGCCAATTCGCCGTCGCTGGTTACCACAATTCCTAGCTCATCGGCTTCTGAGTTGATGGGGTAGCCGATGTTCTTGATTTCTTTAATGGAACCATCGTCTTGCACCTTGCAGTAATACAAATCCATTTTCCCAACGCCAATGTGCCCGTCGCTGGCGAAGTAGAGCGTCTTGCTATCGCTGTGCATGAAGGGGCCTTTTTCCTGACCGGGCGTGTTGATGCCACCGCCAATGAGCTGCGCTGCTCCCCACTTGCCATCTTTTCCGCGCTTGCTGTAGAAGATGTCGTGCGAGAAATTGCCACTCGCGTCCTTCACACACTCTGGACGCACACCCACAAAGTAGAGCGTTTTGCCATCACCGCTCAACGAGGGCTGGCCTTCAAAACCGTCGGGGGTATTGACGAGGTCCCCCAAGCTTTCGAGTGAACCCCATTGGTAAATTTTCTTGCCTGCATCGTTCGTGCTGAGAGTATAACGCGTCGAAAAAAGATCGATGTTGTCGGGGTTTTTCGGATTCGGATTTTTCATGGCTACAATCAACTCGCGGTTGTCGACGGTGATGGTGGCTCCGCCACAATTGGCGCCTTGGTTGAAGGGCTCGGGCAGGGCAGCTCCTTCATCGAAACGGGTGTTGATGTCGGGACGCTTGCACCACGAAAAATGCTCATACGTGCGCGGTGCCACATCGCCTTTGGCTTGCTTACTCACCGTGCGGGTGAAAAACATGATCTCACCATCGGGCGAAATGAGTGGCAGATAATCGTCGGTAGGCGAGGAGACTCCTGTTACTCGCACAGGAGTGTATTCTATCTGGTCTTTATAAATCTCTGCGTACGCTTTCACATTTTTCAATGCGTCTTCTACTTCGGTGTATTTTTTCTGATAGTCTTTTTCAAACTTGCTCGGATCGCTATCGGGGAATCGTAAAAACTTCTCGAAATAATCGAGCGCCTTGTCATACTCGCGGTCGGCATAGCACATGGCGCCGAGGAAATAATATACTTCGCTGTGGTAGTTGGGGCACAACTCGTCGAGCTGTTGGAAGTGTTGCTTGGAGGAAGCGAACGAGCCACCGCGCTTGGCAACCTTGAATTCGATTTCACCCAAGCGCATGAGGCATGGCGTGCACTTAGGGTCTTCATCGAGCGCCTTCTCCAAAAACTCAATGCGCTCGTTGGTTTCATATTTCTTCATATCGAAACTTTGATCGAGCAGCTTCTGGATTTTTCCGGAAGGCTCATACGAGCAGCCGTCCTGGGCGCGAAGGGCAAATGGAATGGTTAAACAAAGGAGCAGCAGAGTTCTCACGATGACTGTCTTTTGGGTTTTCATTGGGCACCAAAATAACACAAATGCTTAGCGACTATTGTGGTGTGTTGAGCAGAGATGTTAACGCACCAATGAAATGGTGCCCTTCAGCGTTTGCATGTCGCGCTCTGCACCGCGCGTGGTGAGCACATAGTTGTATACGCCTGAAGGCACATAGAAGCCTCCGTTGCGGTGCTCGCCCATCCACACTTCTTTGAAGTCTTTGGAGTCGAACACTACATCGCCGTAGCGATTGAAAATTTGCCAGTGATAGAATACCGGCTCATAGGTAAAGGAAGGCGCGATGTAGTCGTTGAGGTCGTCGTCGTTGGGCGAGAAACTATTGGGCACAAACACGCGAAACTCATCGCGCACTTCTACAAAGGCTTCAAAAAAAGAAGTGCATCCTGCTGTGTCGCTTGCCACCAGTTGTATCGGATAAATGGCGGGTTCTTGCGGCAACAAAAGCGTCCACAGTGTGTCGCTCCAGGTGAGGGAGTCGGCACCCACCACGGTCCAAAACAATGAGTCAGCGTTTTCAGAAGTGCTCGTGAGT
This sequence comes from Flavobacteriales bacterium, assembly GCA_044368835.1. GTDB lineage: Bacteria > Bacteroidota > Bacteroidia > Flavobacteriales_D > Sanyastnellaceae > JAIBBG01. The sequence continues at coordinate 2,426 of JBILIX010000088.1, forward strand.
GTTACAAGGGGATCTGCAAATGGCACTATCCAGTCGGAAGCTTCAAACGAGGCCGACACAGGTGGCGGTCCCGCGATGCTGATGTTCTGGGTGGAGCTGCATTCAGGTGAAAAAATGATTTCTAAAGAGTAGTCGCCGGCGCACACGTTGGTGAGCTCAGCCGGTTGCCCTGTAGTGGATTGTCCGTCGACAACGATGGTGAGCCCTGCCGGATTGCCGTTGGTCACCGTCACGGTGCCGTCGCATACTCCAAAACACGAAGCACCTGTAATAGCGGTGGTCGACTGCGGTGGATAATTGAATTGCACTTCGAAGCTGCCGGTTGAGGTGCAGCCTTGGTTGGTCACGGTGGCTTCAAGGTTGAAAGTGCCGGGTGCATCGGCAGAAATGAGCGTCGTGCCTTGTGCAGGAAACGCAACGGTAACGCCCGCGGGCGCATCCCACAAAATCAGTCCGCCGTTGAATTGCGCAGTGAACGTTTCGGACAGATCACACAACACAGCATTGGCAGGCATGGTAACGGTTGACGCCAGCGATTGCACTGAAACCACTGTGTCGCGGCTGCAGCCTGTGTTGTCGGTGAGTGTAATCGTATATGCTCCGGTGGCAAGATCGGTTACGGTTAGTCCGCCCTCAGGTGTGCCATTCACTTCCATCGAATAGGGCGCATTGGGTGCATCGCCCAGCAGGTTCATGTCGATGGTTGCACCCACATCGTTGCAGCCGGTTGTAGTGATTGCTTCGAAGAGAAAGTTGCCCGACAAATCGAGTACAATGGGCTGTGGCAATTCATTGTCGCAGATATCGGCAAGCAGCTCGCTGTTGATGGTCGTAAGCTGCAGTTGCAAACCGGCGGGGAAGGGCACAGGACCAATTTGAAAAGTAAGCTCGTTGGCTAAATCGGGGGTATTGGTAGAAAATCCATTCACGGAAAATCCGGCTACATCCACTAAAAAATCGGTCGCGGTCAACGTGCTCACGTCTATCTCTTCGCTGAGTTGAATGACTACTTCCCCCGTGCACCAGTTCGTTTGAATGTCGGTGATGGCCGGAGGAGTATTATCGAAAATACTCACGGCAGTATTGCCAAAGTCGAGTGCATATCCATTGAGTGTTTGGCTGAAATTCATCACGACCAGCGCATAAATGCTGCCTGCAGTCACATTCAAATCGGCATTGAAGGGCGGGCCTGCAGCGTTGCCGGGACCGTTGAAGTTGCCCGAGCCACCGTTGGCCGTGCTGATGCCAGTAGGACCATTGGGAGTACCGGCAAATTCGCCATACGAGTTACAGCTTATTTCGGGTGAAAGACCGTTGTTAATGCCCGCGCATCCGTTGTCGGTAATGTCGAACAACGACCAGTCATAATCATCGTCTGCATCGCTAGGCTGCAGGATAAAACCAAATGATCCGTCGCTTTGTGGTGAGAAGATATACCACGCGCTGTTGAACTCGCCGCCCGTTTGGCAACTGCCGGGAGCGGTTTCAAAAATAGCACCCGTACCCGCAGGGGAGTTGTTTTCATCATACACGAAGTTGCACACCGATGTGGCGGTGTTGCAATCGCTTTGCGCCGAGAGACGCAAGAAGGCGATGATCAGAAGTGATATGGTGAGGAGGAGCTTCATACAAGATACACCCATCGGACGCTAATATAAGGTAGATGGTTGCTTGAGTGAGTGGCGAGTGGCGAGTGGCGAGTGGCGAGTGGCGAGTGGCGAGTGGCGAGTGGCGAGTGGCGAGTGGCGAGTGGCGAGTGGCGAGTGGCGAGTGGCGAGTTAATGAAATAGTTAAAAGCCAGAAAAGTTACGGATAGTATTAGACCTAAATGAAAAGCTTGCGTTGAGTTTTCAAGGTGCGCCTTTTTATTCGCCACTCGCCATTAGTCATTCGCCATTGTTCGCTTTCCCTCGATATTTGCCCCATGGAGTACCGCAGACTAGGAAAAACAGGACTGAAGGTGAGCGAACTGAGCTTTGGCTCGTGGATCACGTTTGGGAATCAGATTGATAATAAGGTTTCGGAGCGATTGATGGATATCGCTTATGACCATGGTGTGAACTTCTTCGACAATGCCGAGGTGTATGCCGCAGGCCGCAGCGAGGAGGTGATGGGTGAGATACTGAAGAAGCGCAATTGGGCGCGCGACACCTACACCGTAAGCAGTAAGGTGTTTTTCGGTGCCGGGGGCAAGCTGCCCACCCAACGCGGATTGCACCGCAAGCACATTGTGGAGGCATGCGAGGCGGCGTTGAAGCGCTTGCAGGTTGACTACCTCGATCTCTACTTCTGTCACCGACCTGATAAGGAGACGCCCATGGAAGAAACTGTATGGTCGATGCATCAGCTCATCATGCAAGGCAAGATTTTTTACTGGGGCACCAGCGAGTGGAGTGCGCAGGAAATCATGGAAGCGCACATGGTGGCGCAGCGCAACAATCTCATGGGTCCCTCCATGGAGCAACCGCAATACAACATGCTTACGCGTCGTAAAGTAGAGGTGGAGTACAGTCAGATATACAAGACGGTAGGCTTAGGTACCACTATTTGGAGTCCCTTGGCTTCAGGATTTTTGAGTGGTAAGTACCTCGACCAAAACCCAACCGAAACACGACTTCAGCGCGACGAGTTGAGTTGGCTTGCCGAGAAGACATTCGTAGAAGAGAACTACGACAAAGTGCGCAAGTTGAAGTCCGTCGCCGATGACCTCGGCATATCATTGGCGCACCTCGCCATTGCGTGGTGTTTGAAAAACCCGAATGTGTCGACTGTTATACTCGGTGCTTCTAAGCCGGAGCAGCTCGAGCATAACTTGAAGGCGACCTCTGCAGTGCCGTTGCTCAACGATACGGTGATGTTGCGTATTGAAGAGGTGTTGGATAATCAGCCAAAGCATCCGCCGTATTGAGGGGGACTGGGGGGAGTGGGTACTGGGTACTGGAGACTGTGTATGGTTGGCGGCCGCGCTCATTCTGTTTCTGTTTCTGTTTCTGTTTCTCTTTCTGGAATTTTTAGAATGAGAAACAGAAACACAATGAGAATGAGTTGGTGGCGCCTCCCTATCATCCTGCAATCCTATAATCCTACAATCCTGTTATCCTACAATCCTCTCCGTACCTTGCACCCGCAAAACCGAACCCAACTATGCGCATCGACATCCTGACACTTCTTCCCCGCCTGCTTGACGGGCCTTTTGCCGATAGCATTCTCGAGCGCGCGCAGGAGCGTGGCATCTGTGAGATACACATACACAACATCCGCGACTACAGCACGGCCAAGCAAAAGCAAACCGACGATTATCAGTTTGGCGGTGGTGCGGGCATGGTCATGACCATTCAACCCATCGATGATCTCATCACCAAGTTGAAGAGCGAGCGCGAATACGATGAAATCATCTACCTCACTCCCGATGGCGAGCGCTTGAATCAACGCACGTGCAACGGGCTTTCCCTAAAGAAGAATATTATATTACTCTGCGGACATTACAAAGGCGTAGACCAACGTGTGCGCGATCATTTCATCACACGCGAAATCTCCATCGGCGACTATGTGCTCAGTGGAGGCGAATTGGCGGCTGCGGTTTTGGTCGACGCGATTGTGCGACTAATACCGGGTGTGATGAACGACGAAACGAGCGCGCTCACCGATTCCTTTCAGGATGATTTGCTCGCGCCTCCTGTGTATACACGTCCGGCGGAGTACAAAGGCTGGGGCGTGCCCGAAGTGCTGCTTAGTGGGCACTTTGGCAAGATTGAAGAATGGCGCATGAACGAGGCCATCAAAAAGACAAGCGAACGCCGCCCCGATTTGTTGGACACATCCGACCGCAACGGTTAATTTCGGGAAAGCATGAACAACATCCCACTCGCCGAACGCTTCCGTCCCTCTTCACTCGATGACTATTTCGGGCAGGAGCACCTCGTAGGTCCAAACGCTGTGTTGCGCAAGGCTATTGAGAGCGGCAACATTCCGAGCATGCTTTTTTGGGGGCCACCGGGCGTGGGGAAGACGACGCTCGCGCATATTATTTCGCAAACACTCAAGCGACCTTTCTATACCCTCAGCGCCATCAACAGCGGTGTGAAAGACGTGCGCGAAGTAATAGACCGTGTGCAAGGCCAAGGCATGTTTTCACGCGGCGCCGTGTTGTTCATCGATGAGATCCATCGCTTCTCCAAGTCGCAGCAAGACTCGCTCTTGGGCGCAGTGGAGAAGGGCATTGTGACGCTTATTGGAGCCACTACCGAAAACCCAAGCTTCGAAGTTATCAGTGCATTGCTGTCTCGTTGCCAGGTATATGTGTTGAAACACCTCGAACGTAGCGAACTTGAAACGCTCGTGCTGAAGGCGCTTGCTACCGATGCCGACTTGATGAAAAAGCAGGTACGTGTCGAGGAGTTTGAAGCGTTGCTGCGCATGAGCGGTGGTGATGCTCGCAAACTGCTCAACGTACTGGAACTCGTGGTATCGCAAATTGGTATAGGAGAGGCCATCACCAATGAACGCGTGGCGGAAATCGTGCAACAGAATCCTGCCATGTACGACAAGTCGGGTGAGATGCATTACGACATTATTTCGGCTTTCATCAAGAGCATACGCGGCAGCGATCCGCAAGCAGCAGTCTATTATTTGGCGCGCATGGTGGAAGGCGGCGAAGACCCGAAGTTTATAGCACGACGCATGCTCATACTCGCATCAGAAGACATAGGACTGGCCAATGCTAATGCATTGCTCATAGCCGACGCTACGTTTCGAGCAGTGGAGAATATCGGCTGGCCCGAGAGTAGAATTATTCTCAGTCAGTGTGCTATTTATCTCGCCACTTCTCCCAAAAGCAACAGCGCTTACATGGCCATCGACGCGGCCATTGCCGAAGTGCGCAACAGCGGCGACCTGAGCATTCCCATGCACATTCGCAATGCACCCACCAAGCTTATGAAGGATCTCG
>JBILIX010000089.1:0-7346 GCA_044368835.1 Flavobacteriales bacterium
CGGATTTTTCAGTAATGGGTTCTCTTCGATGTCCATGCCTTGCAGCATATGCCCGAAGATGGGCTCGCACTTTCCGCGGCACGCAGGGTAGTAATGGCCGTGAATGCGTATCTCCGTTTTGGGCGATTGTCCCCACCAAAACTCAGCGAGTGCAATGGGTTGCAGTTGGTGCAGAAAGGCATACTGAAACAATTTGGGTGCGGCACACTCACCGGCGCCTGCTGTGGGCCGGCCTTCTGCCGTGTGCTTGAAAATGTCGCCCACACTTCTTTTTTCGAGATCCTTCGTCACGAAGTAGAACTGATCGAATATGGCATCCTGCAGCGCGGCCGACCGATTTTTGCGTTCATCTTTTAACGCGTCAATCTCCGCTTGGAAGATGGCCACAACAATTTTGAGACGTTCTACTTCAGCCGACCATTGCTTGCGAAGTTGCTTCAAGAGGTAGTGGTCGTTGATGCTCTCGTTGTTCAGTTTTTTGAGTTGCGCTTCCAGTTCAATCCCCGTGAACTCGGTTTCGAGTTGTTGCCGCTTCGCATGCCGAATTTCTTTCTGTTGCTTGTTGTGCAGCGTGCAGGCGGCTATTTCTGTTTCTGATTGATTAACGGCTTCATTCAATTGCTGGGTCGCTGCGAGAAAATCGGGTTGCTTTTCCAACGCATAGATGCGCCCGTTGATTTCTGAGATGATGGCTTCACCTTTTCGGAAAAAACCATCTTGCACCAGGATGTCGAAAACAGGAGGCACAAATTTCTCGTGCAGGTTTTGCCCTGCCAGCCTTCCTGAAACAGCGCATAGATAACCCAAATCGCCCTGTCGGTTTTTCACGACAAGCACGCCGAACATTTTCCCGATAATCAAATCATCGTGCGACGTTTCCATCCCGAAGTCATGCTCCCAGTCGGTTTGGGTTTGCAGATAGTCTTGCAGTTCCCGGGCCGCAACGAGCGCAATTTCATGCGGCACGTAGTGAAAGGGATAGCTGAAACGACTGGGCAGCGCAACGCCCTCAACGGGCGATTGAAAAAAGTTGAAGTGAGCGGGGTTGATAGGATTGTCGGACACAGTGCGCTGTTGAGCCACAAAGATAGGGGGGAGCGATGTGTCTGCTCTGAGTGTTGCTGTGGGGGCGGGCTAAACAGCGCCGAGCAAATCGCTCATCCCGAAAACACCTTTTTTGCCATGCATGTACTCTGCTGCCTTCACTGCTCCTAGAGCAAATCCCTTTCGGTTGTAGGCTTGGTGCACCAGCTGCAGCTCATCCACTGCCGATGCATAGCGAACGATATGCGTGCCGGGTACTTCTCCTTCACGAAGCGACACGATGCCCAATTTGTGAGCGTCATCGGTCGATTCGTTGATCCAGCCGTCGCGGTCGGGATAGTTTTCCAAGATGCCTTCGGCTAGGGTTATTGCCGTGCCGCTCGGTGCATCGCGCTTGGCTGTGTGGTGGATCTCATCCATCGACGGAGTGTATTCGTCAAAATCATGCATGATCCGAGCAAGCTCTTTGTTGATCTTGAAAAGTATATTCACGCCAATCGAAAAATTGGATGCAGTGAAAAGTCCGCCGTTCATTTGAGCACACGCCTCATGCACTTCGGGCATGCGCATGTACCAGCCTGTGGTTCCTACTATTACGGGCACGCCGGCTTCAAAACACTTCATGATGTTGTCGACTGCTGAATGGGGCTCGGTAAACTCAATCGCTACGTTGGTGCCTGCGAGGTCTTGCGCTTTGAAGGGCGCGCTGCGCGTGGAACGAAGAGTAACGCTATGTCCGCGTTGAAGCAAAATCTGTTCGATTTCCTTGCCCATTTTGCCGTAGCCTATCAGTGCAATGTTCATGAAGTTCAGAATTGAAGGGTGAGACCTAGACCGTGGTGCTTGCTGCCTGCCACAAAATAGGAGGGGTGCCAACGCAGCGAAAGGTCGTTGCTGATGTCGTAGTAAAAGAGATGCGCGTCAACATTGGCGTCGATGGCCTGTAGCACATACACACCGAGCAAGCTCATGTAGCTGATGTCCATGAACTTGCTATAATAATCCATACCATCTTTCAGGTAGAGCGGATTGTTGCTTTCTGTGGCAATGGTGGTTGGGTCGTCGTCGGCAGCTGCGATGTACTGGTTTTTGAAGTACTTGTAATTGCGGGTGTTGAAGTCAATAAAGGCAACACAGGTTCCCACGCCGGCCCAGACAATAGGCACTTTCCAGTATTTGCGGAAGAAAGAGCCTTCCTTGGCCATACCGTTGTAGATCTGTCCTGCGCCGGGCAGCGCTAGCGCCAGCACGGTTGCTTTAAAGGGAGAGTGCGGCTCTTGATGCCAGCGCATTGAAAACTGCTTGCGAAACGCGCTCTTGAACAGCGCCGTGTCGGGCGCCGCATATGAGCTATCGGCGGTTTGTGCCGACGCGATGGCAGTGGCCAGCAGCAATATGGAAATTACAAACGCTCGGAGCATTGATGCAGCAAAGAAAATCGAACAACGCCAAAGTACGTGTACGATTAAAATTTATTCCCAATAAAAGTTCCGAATTACCTTTGCACCCCCGAGTCAATGAACCCTCGGGGAATTCGTTCTTTTATCAATCTTAAAATCAAAACAATGTCACAAAACATTTCGGCAACCGACACTTACAGCAATGAACTGAAGGTGTATGTGAACCAAGAGAAAGCGGCAGTCGACCTCCTCAATTCGGTAGGTAAGCTGCTGTTCGACAAGAGCATCGAGCTCGTGTTGTTTCGCAACCACATGGTGGATATCAGCGCCACCGAAATCATGGGTCTGCACAAGTATGCAGCCGAAGTGGTTGGCAAACCCATTTCTATTTTCGATACGGCCGACTTGGCGCGTGGACTGTATGAGATGGAACTAGCTCCGGCCAAGATCGATATCGGCAAACTGGCCAGCGAATGGCTCGCCGAGCGTGATCACTTCAAAAATCAAAGCGAATTTTTATCAGAGAAACTGCGCAACTTCATGCAAGAAGAAGGCGCTGATATTGAGCCACGCGATGTGGTATTGTTTGGCTTCGGACGTATTGGTCGTTTGGCTGCTCGCGAGCTCGTGAAGCAGGCAGGTAAAGGCCAGCAGTTGCGTTTGCGCGCTATAGTAACACGCGAAGACGACGACTTGAGCATCAAGAAGCGCGCGGCGTTGTTTGAAAACGACTCGGTACACGGACGTTTCAAGGGCACAGTGGATGTGGATTATGAAAACAAGTGCATGATTGTGAACGGTCAGCGCATCCACATGATAGGCGCGAAAGATCCCGGAGCGATTGATTACACAGCCTATGGCATTCAGAACGCTTTGTTGATCGACAACACAGGCGTATTTAAAGACCGCGATGCACTGAGCATTCACCTCAAGGCCAATGGAGTTGAGAAGGTGATCCTCACCGCTCCCGGTAAAGAGGTTCCGAACATCGTTTATGGCATCAACCACCGTGACCTCGACATCGAGAACGAGACCATCTTCTCAGCGGCTAGCTGCACCACCAATGCGATTTGTCCGGTGCTGAAGAGCATTCACGATGCGTATGGCATCGACAAGGGGCACATCGAAACGGTGCACGCCTACACCAACGACCAGAACCTGCTCGACAACATGCACAAGAAGAGCCGTCGCGGACGCAGTGCAGCCGTGAACATGGTTATCACTGAAACAGGCGCAGGTAAAGCTGTTACCAAAGTTATTCCGGAACTTAGTGAGAAACTCACGGCGAATGCGGTGCGCGTGCCCACCCCGAACGGGTCCTTGGCTATCATTCACGTTTACCTCGATAAGCCTACCACGCTTGCTGAAGTAAATGCGACGGTTCGTAAGAGCGCATTGGAAGGCGACCTCGTGAATCAGATCTACTACAGCATCAGTGAGGAGTTGGTAAGCTCAGACATCGTAGGCAACGACTGTTGTTCGGTATTCGACTCACAGGCTACCATCGTATCGCCCGACGGCAAAGGCGTGGTGCTTTATGTGTGGTACGACAACGAGTTTGGCTACACCAAGCAGGTGATTCGCCTGGCGAAGTACGTAGCGAAGGTGCGCAGGAACATCTACTACTAAGAGCAGGCCTTTACCTCGCCTCACTCTTGCCAATATCCGGGTCATTACGCGCTGCAGCGCGTCCACCTTTTTCCAAAATCTAAAACGCGCCGAGAGGCGCGTTTTTGCTAATAGCCTCACCCCCGGCCCCTCTCCACAGGAGAGGGGAGTAGGTCAGGTGCGGCGAATAAGGTGAAGTTTTTTGTGTGGGTTCATAGGCAAGAAGGAAGGAGACAAAAGCCACACCGCACGTGCCCCCCTCTCCACCGGAGAGGGGCTGGGGGTGAGGCTCCTAAACAAAAAAGACCGGGCAACGCCCGGTCTTTCAATTTCAAAACTTAGTGTATAAATCCACGACCACCAACCGATGGTCTTCGCTCTGTAAGTTGTTGTGAATGCGCGCGACTTAGCTACATAAGTTCCGCCCTCGACTCCGCTCATGCACCGGTTACAGAACGCTATTGACACGGTGGCCGAGCGCAGCCGAGGCCCAACATCACTCAAACCATTTCCTCACAATCTCCCACTTGTGCTCACGCACATGCTCCAAAAAAGCTGCGGCAACAGGCGTGTGCTTCTTGTCGCGGTGCCATAATAAGCGCCAAGTGGTTTTTAAGGGAAGGCCTTTCATCGGGATTATCTTTAGTCGTCCGGATGCTAATTCTTGTCGGATGCCTATCATGGGCAAAATCGAGACACCTAGACCCGCTATCACAGCCTGCTTCACGGCCTCGTTGGAGGTGAGTTGAATTTTGCGAAAAACAGTAATGTCGTTGGTCTCCAAAAACTGTGTCATGGCTTGGTTGGTAGCCGAACCGTCTTCACGGAATATAAGAGTCAGTTTACGTAATAAGTCATTCTGTGAGCGTGAACGAGGTATGTGAAGTTCGCTCGATGCCACCAAGTACAACTCATTGCGCATGAGGTCTTCCGTTTCCACACTTATGTTCTTGGGCAATGTCGAAAACAACGCAAAGTCGATTTCATTTTCCCGCAGATGCAACAGGGTTCCTTGTTTGTTCGATACGTCCAGATTCAACTCCACTCCTTGATGCTTCGATAGAAAGGACGATAGAAAATAGGGAATCACATATTTGCCGGTCGATACAACTGAGATGCGTAATTGCCCCGATAACGCTCCTTGCAAAGCTTTTGTCTTACTGCTAATCTGCTCGGCTTCTACTATTAGGTTCTCAGCTGCCCGTGCGATGTCTTTACCAAATGAGGTGACGTACAGTTTCTTTTGAATAGTCTCTGTCAGCGGAACATCGAAATGCCGCTGCAAATTCTTCAGCTGAATAGATACTGCAGGTTGAGTCAAGTCGAGCGCTTCGGCGGCCTTGCTAATACTGCCCGATTTAACAACCTGGGTAAAAATGCGCAGTTGATTGAGTGTGTAGTTCATAAATAAATTTTATGAGAAGTGTTGTAAATATAAATAGTAAGGAGCGATTTCAGTTTTGATTTTTGCAACCAAAATCACGACATGAAACAAAAAGTAACGATCGCCAAGGGTGATGGCATTGGACCCGAAATCATGGAAGCTACACTGCGCATTCTTGCTGCAGCAGGAGCTCAAATCGAAACAGAAGAAATTGAGGTGGGGGAGAAGGTATACCTCTCCGGAAATGCCGCCGGCATTGCTCGCGAATCCTGGGATGTAATTCGCCGCAACAAGGTGTTTCTCAAGGCTCCTATCACAACTCCACAAGGCGGAGGTTACAAAAGCTTGAATGTAACCACGCGCAAGTTTTTGGGACTCTATTCCAATGTGCGTCCGTGCCTGAGTTTGCATCCTTTTGTGTCAACCAAGCATCATACAATGGACATCGTAATTGTGCGTGAAAATGAAGAAGATCTATACGCCGGTATCGAACACCAGCAAACCGATGAAGTCATTCAATGTCTTAAACTGATAAGCCGTCCGGGCTGTGAGAAGATTGTACGATACGCCTTCGAATATGCCCGTGTAAACGGTCGTAAGAAAGTAACCTGCTTCACCAAAGACAACATCATGAAGCAAACCGATGGTCTTTTCCATCAGGTGTTTGATGAGATTGCTGCTGAGTATCCTGAAATCGAGAACGAGCACTGGATCATCGATATCGGCGCGGCTAAAATGGCCGATACCCCTGAGATGTTCGATGTGATTGTAACGCTGAACCTTTATGGTGATGTATTGTCAGATATTTCTGCTCAAATAGCGGGTTCTGTTGGTCTTGCAGGCTCTGCCAACATCGGTGAAGAATGCGCCATGTTCGAAGCTATCCATGGTTCGGCTCCGCGCCGTGCGGGCCAAGACGTGGCTAATCCATCCGGATTGTTGCAGGGGGCTGTCATGATGCTTTGCCACATTGGGCAAACTGAGGTAGCTGAGAAGATTCAGAATGCTTGGTTGCGCACCATCGAGGATGGTATTCACACCTATGATATCTTCAAAGAGGGAGTTAGTTCACGTAAAGTTGGTACCAAAGAATTTGCACAAACTGTGATTGCCAATTTGGGCAAAAGTCCACTTCGTTTGAAGCCTGTTAAGTTTACAGAAGGTGCGCAGTTGAATCTGCCTAAGTATAAGCGCAAACCTTTAGCGAAGAAAGACCTGGTGGGAGTGGATGTATTCGTTCACTGGAGTGGTGAAGAGGCCGACCAACTTGCGTCTAAACTTGAAGTGCTCAATAACGATAAAGTGAAGCTTTCGATGATTACTAATCGCGGCATCAAAGTATGGCCGCAAGGTTTCAAGGAAACATTCTGCACTGACCATTGGCGCTGCCGCTTCAAACCGGAAGAAGGCAAGAGCATTTCGAATGAAGAAGTGATAGCGTTGCTTCAACAGGCGTTCAACAATGGTATCGATGCCATCAAAACCGAGAACCTCTATGCGTTCGATGGTAAGGCGGCATATTCACTCGGACAAGGACAATAAAACGAACACACATGATTGAAACTACAGAATCCATAAGGGTGAATCTTGCCAATGGCGTCTTCTATTCAGGCGACGCGGCATCGATCATTCGCGGAATGATTGAAGTAAAGGTGAAGTTTCATGAAGATAAAATCAGTCGACTCAGCAACATGGAGGAAATCAAAATGCGTGAGCAACGCATCAAGGAACTCCAACGCATGCAGTCGAAGATTCAAGAATGGTTGAAGGCTCATGGAGAGCAGGCCAATCTTGAATTAACGCTTTCGGTTGGTTAAGGTTAGTTAGAGTCACTGCTGTGTATTCAACCGAGCATGGCAAACGAAAAGAGCCGCTAGCGAGCGGCTCTTTTTTTGGTTGGTTAAGGTTAA
>JBILIX010000090.1:0-7288 GCA_044368835.1 Flavobacteriales bacterium
CAACGGTATGGTGATAATCTCCATATTGTCGTGCGGATGGGTGTTGAAACCCATTCCCGTAGCAATAAAGTCGTCGTTCAAAACGCGCAGAGCACCGAAGTTCATGCGGTCCGGATTGTAATAATTGGCAAACGAAAAAGAATAGTTCGTTTTGAGCCAGCCATAGTCGGCGCCGCCGCGCGTCTGGGCTTTGTGCAGTACAGTGTTGTCGTTCATAACGGTAGCGTGTCCGGGGTGATGGTTAAATCCTACTTGTTTACTCATATCAATGGGCTTCAGCTCATCGATGTCATTTTTAATGACTGCTGCAACTGCTCCTCCTGCGGCAATTACGCCGGCTCCTGTCAGTGCTTTTTTGAGAAAGTTTTTTCTGTCCATGTAGGAAAGGATTTATACCGCAAATTTGACACAACTCAAAGATAAACACATTGATCTACATCTATGCTTTTCTCTTCTTCTTGGTAGCCCTTGTTTACAGTGCTGCCGGTTTTGGTGGCGGCAGTATGTATCTCGCAATTCTTGCTCAAACTTCGATGTCGGTAGAGGCGTTGCGCATGGCTGCACTCAGTTGCAACACCATCGTAACAGCCAATGGCACCTGGCAATTTCACAAGGCCAACTGGATTGTATGGCGCGGTGTGCTCGCTCTTTTAGCGTGTAGTGTTCCACCATGTCTTTTCACTTCCAGTTTGCAGCTTTCGGAAAAGACCTATTTTATTTCGCTTGCCGTTGCTTTGTTGGTTGCTGCCGGGGCAATGATCATACGGCGTGAACCAACCGAACAGCTTACTGTGCAGCCGTTGCGTTGGTGGATGTTTCCGCTCGCTTTTGTAATTGGCGGAGTTTCTGGCATAACCGGCATAGGAGGTGGTATTTATTTAGCTCCTTTCCTTTACCTATCACGATGGGGAAGCCCCAAACAAATTGCCGGTGCTTCGAGTGTATTCATCCTGGTGAACTCTCTGGCTGGTTTGAGCATGCAAATCAACGTGAACGGATGGCAATTGGAATGGGAACTTATGCCCTTATTCATTGCCGTTTTTTTAGGCGGTTTGCTCGGCTCATTTTGGAGCAGCGCCCGATTTACACACCGCATTGTTCGTTGGATGACGGTGGTTGTTATCATCTTTGCTGCAATTCGAACGCTTTCCAAATACGTATGAAAATCACTGTTCTTTTTTTCGGCGTTGCGCACGACATCGCCGGCATTCGTCAAATGCCACTGGAGTTGCCCGAGGGCGCCTCTGCGAGTGATCTTCGCAATGCATTGGCCAGCCGTTTTTCAGGTCTCGATGAAGGCCTGGCGTATGCTCTTGCTGTGAACGAGAAACTTTGCGCCGAAAACCTCATGCTTTGCGATGGTGATGTGGCTGCTGTGCTACCTCCGATGAGTGGTGGTTAAATGCAAATGAAAATGGAGAGTCCAAACAACTTCTTTCAACTTACGCTGCGAACGCTGTCTGAATCGGAAGCTCGCGCCGACTTGCACAACCTCTCGTGTGGTGCTCATGTTCTGTTTGTCGGCACGGTGCGCAATCGTTCGAAAGGCGAGGGGGTGATGCATCTCGAATTCGAAGCCTATGAACCGATGGTGCATCGCGTATTGACTGAAATAGCTGCCGATTTGAGAAAGGAGTTTGGTGTAACTGGGGTATTGCTGCACCACCGAATAGGGCGTGTTCAAGCAGGCGAACCTGCAGTAATTGCCGGCATTTCAGCTCCGCATCGAGCAGAGGCTTTCCATGCATGCGAGGCACTCATGAACAGATTAAAGCAATCGGTGCCTATTTGGAAAAAGGAGTTCACAGCATCAGGCGCTGTTTGGGTTTCACCAACCCCTTAACGAATCATTCCAGCGGCTCAAAAGGCACTTGCCCTTCCATGCGCATTTCATAGTCGAGCAAGTGGCGTTGCGCATCCTCATCATTTGGATTATCCAATGCGTACTGCAACAATTCACGGTAATAGACATCGTCGAAACGCCAACTAAGTCGAGTGGATAACGGGGTAACGACGTAAAAGGTTAATAGGATGCTGAGCACACTTGAGCGAAATAGAATGCCCCGATTGAGTTTTGGTTGGTCTACTTCCAGCAGGCGCATCGAGAAGAACATTACAACGGTTAGCAGCGCCACTCCAGCAATTGCAACGGAGATGAAATGCCGAACGAACAGCTCATTGAATGCAATGGCGAGTATGCTAAAGGAAAAGACGATGCCCGAGGCGGTTTTCATGATGAGCGACGGGCGCATTTCGGGTGATGTGTGCTTCCATGCTGCGGGTAGAAATGTGTTGCGTGTAAGACCGATTCCCGTAACCAAATAGAAAAGTACATTGATACCCGATGCCACCAGTATGATTGGACGGGCAGCCGTCATGCCGTTATAGGCCATCAAAATGGAGAGCCCAAGGAGTACAAAGCAAAGCAGTTCTATGCGCTTCATCAAATGTTGATGTTGATGCCTACCGGGCAGTGGTCGCTGCCTTCCACTTCATTCAATATGAAAGCATCAGATATGGCTGGTAGCAAGTTATTGGAAACGATGAAGTAGTCGATGCGCCAGCCTACGTTTTTGGCGCGTGAGTTAAAGCGTGCGCTCCACCAGCTGTACTTCACGGTGTCGGGATGAAAATGACGGAACGTATCGGTATAGCCGGCCTGTAGTATGCTCGTGAGTCCGTCGATTTCTTGCTGGGTGTAGCCTGCCGACTTGTTGTAGTTCGATTTAGGGTTGGCCAAATCAATGGCCTGATGAGCCACATTCATGTCGCCACACCAAACTACAGGCTTCTTCTTCTCCAGGTTTTGAAGGTGGGCCAGCATTGCTACATCCCACGTCTGACGGTAGTCGAGTTTCACCAATTCAGCTCCGCTGTTGGGTACATAAGTGTTCACCAAGTAGAATTTCTCGAACTCAGCTGTGATCGTTCGTCCTTGTGTGTCGTGATCCGCAATGCCAAAACCATAGCTTACACTCAACGGCTTTGTTTTGGTCAGTATGGCAGTGCCGCTATAACCGGCCTTCTCAGCCGCGCTGGAAAACACCTCATATCCTTCCAAACCAAAAAGGGCTTCGCGAACCTGATCGTTGTTGGCTTTGGTTTCTTGCAAACACAACACATCCGGATCCATCTTCGCGATGGATTCGAAAAGACCTTTCTTTACAATGGCGCGAACTCCGTTTACATTGAATGATACGATTTTCATAGATTATATTTGAGCGTTCAAAGAAAGAAAGAAAAGTCTAGATTCGGGCGTATGCTGAAAAGATTAATTCTCTGCTGTTTGTTGTGGGTTTGCCTTATTGCGGGAGCTCTTGCCGATGCATCCTTACCCAAATCGATTCGCATTTTTCCCGATATCCAAAGCCACTGGTTTTTGGATGGTACCATGGAATTTGGCTGTGAGGTTACCTACACCAATGGAGGAAAACGAAGAACTTCGGGTTATCTCAATGGCAACCTGCCGTGGAAAGAATTGGTGTGCAACAGCGACCAGGCTTTATTCGATGGCGATCGACTGATAGTAGATCTTTTCAAGGTACGGCAAAACAATAACACCTTGCTAATAAGCGTATCCATGCGCGACTTTTCGCTTGTCAAATCGGTGTTTGAAATAAAAATTCCGCCGCTTGAGTCGATACAAATTCTGTTGCCTGAGCATGTGAAGCCACGATATTCATCTACCCTCGAACCTTATATTCGGTTGGAATGGGTCAACGGGGTTTCCATCACCTACAAGGCTTCCGACCATAAACCTCCTGTGCCAGCAGACAGTGTTGAACTCTACTTCAATAACCAACGTATCTATGGAGGAAAAGTGAGCCTTCCTGCGTTTGAAATGCTTGAGCCACACAGCTTCTCCCTTTCTGTGTTGTGGTCGAGTAAGCCGTGGTTAAACGATACACAGATTTTTCCGTTTATCGGTAGCGATCATCGCGTTTGGAAATTCGCTGCGGCCAACGGAGCCAATGCACGTAAACAAGCCATTGCGCCAAAGGGTATGGATGGGGCAGAGGGTTTTCATGGTCAGCCGGGAGGCGATGCACCTGAAGTGACCGTTAACCTGTTTCTAAACGCCGATAAAAGCAAACTAATCGTGGAGGCAACCAACGGCGTGAATGCCTACCGAAATGAGTTTTCTCCCCAAGATTTTTCGCTGGAAATTATTGCTCATGGTGGCAACGGTGGCAACGGTGGAAAGGGTGGGGAAGGAGGTGCTGCTCCTTTCGATGATCCATACCGTGCAGGCATTGGAGGTAACGGCGGTAGAGGTGGTAAGGGCGGAAAGGGGGCCGTAATCAACATTCAAAGCACCCCCGAAACGGAAGCATTTATCCCCAGTATAATCGTTGACAATGCAGAGGGCAAATCGGGAAGACCCGGCCCTGGAGGAAGAGGTGGCACATTCTCTAGCGGGTATGGCGTTCCCACCTTATTGGAAATGATCTTCCCCTCGCGCAATTACGATGGTTTGCCGGGTGAAGATTGACGGCCCAATCGCATAAAATACTTTTCGAAATACTCATACACAAAGTAGGACAGCACCAACGTGATGGCTATTGGTGTGAGGAGCTTCACTGCCCAAGGCAGCATATGATTGCTTTGCTCCAACCAATGAAAGATGAATGCCCAAACTGTAAATACCAAGGGATGCAAGAGATAGAGCGAGTAGCTACCCTCGCCCAGCATTTTGAAAACGGTGTGCAGTGACCCAGGCAATCGCACGGAGAGCTTATAGGCTCCAAGGCATATCAACATGCAGGCCGAGGTAAACAACCACCTGTTGTAGTCCGTCACAATTGAGATCGTATTTCCCTCTGCTGGAATCCATGCTAGGAGCAAGAGCCCCAACCCCACTAAAACAGTTGCAGACAAGGGTTGAAAGGAGCGTGCTTTCGTCCAATAACCAATCGCACAGCCGGCAACGAAAAAGAAAATTTGGTTGAGCGGGTTTACGTAGGTGTGCCATTGGTCGGCAAGCGGCTTTTGCGCGTCGAGAAACTCAAATGCGAATAGATGGTGCAGCAGCCCGGTTAACGCTAGCGCCACTAAGAGGATCCAAGGTTTTCGCATGCATATCAACAATATAAGCGGGAACGTACTGTAAAAAACCAGTTCATTTCCAATCGACCATGCTCCGGTAGCGAAGTAGACATGCCAACGCACGAAACCAAACAGTCCGGTGAGGTTTAAAAATACATCCGGAAGGTTGGGCATTTTGCGCGACAGTACAATGGCTCCAAGTGTAACCAACCAGAGCAAGGGGAAAATTCGAAAGATCCTTTTTTTGAAAAAGTTACCGATAGAAAATCCGGTGCTTACCTGAGAGTATTCATAGACGTGGTACAACGTAAGGCCACTCAACACATAGAAAATGGCTACGCCATATACGCCAACTCTTCCCATAAACTGATCGGAGGTGAATGAACCATTCAGCCAAAAGAGGTAGTGATACACCATAATGCCGAGTGCCGATAAGCCTCTGAGATAATCGAGGGTATGGAGGCGCGTGTTCATTTGCTACGGGTGATAAACAACGCGTGCAATAGCTTCGCGAGTGGTTTCGGCCCAATCCATTTCAAACAGGGTGGAAGGTGTGGCGGAAAGTTTCGGACTGCGGCCGCTGAGGTGATACTCTGCAATATCCGGGTGATACATCGTGTTGAAGGTTTCAGGCTTGATGCCTCCACCGGGCATGATGCGTATGCGATCATTGGCTGCTGCATGCATGGCTAGAATGGTTTCCCGCCCTTCAGGTCCGGTGCTTTTACCGCCTGAAGTAAGTATGCGTTCACATCCGCATTCCGCAATTTCACTGACTGCATGTATAAGATTGGGCGTACAGTCTACAGCTCGATGGAACGTCACAGGTGTGCTGCCACAATGCGATACCAACTCACGGGTGAGCTCAACATCGATCGTGCTATCTGCACGCAAGCAGCCAAACACAAAGCCATCGGCCCCGGATGCTCCCAACAAGTCGATCTCGCGCTTCATTACTTCCACTTCTTCTTTGCTGTAGGTGAAATCGCCTTCACGAGGGCGTATCATAACGTAGATTGGAATAGCCACGTGTCGTTTTATCACCTCCAGCAATCCGGAACTCGGTGTAATACCGGCGGCTCCCAACGCAGAGCATAATTCAATACGGCCGGCGCCACCTAGTTCGGCTTCTACACACGAGTGAACGGTAGAGGCAACTACTTCGATGAGATAAGGATTGCGTTGCATGATTTACGATTTGCGGTCGTCTTTGCGCAGGGCGTATATGCGTTCAATAATGTCTACCACCTTCAAGCCTTCCAGTGCATTGGTTGTAATGGTAGAGTGGCCATGAATCGTATCAATCACGTTTTGAATAACGTAGTGGTGATTGTTTGCCGAACCTTTGTAATGTCCGTAATCGTTCGCCGGATTGGTAGGTGCCAGTTCCGGCATTTCATATCCGTCGATGTGGCAGTATTCTACCTTGTCCATATACTGCCCGCCTACTTTAACACTTCCCTTGCTACCTATGATGGTGAGGCTGCTTTCCAGGTTCGTGTCCCAAACGGCAGTGGAGTAATTGATAGCGCCCATGCCGCCATTGATAAAACGGAAGTTGACAAAACCGCTGTCTTCAAACTCGGTTGACTGTGCGTGAGTGAAGTCGTTGAATTTCGCTTGAATGTCTGTTATATCACCAAACAGCCAATACATGATGTCGATGAAGTGCGAGAACTGCGTGAACAATGTGCCGCCGTCGAGCTGCTGATTCCCTTTCCAGCCGCCTTTCTTGTAGTATCGGTCATCGCGGTTCCAATAGCAGTTGAGCTGAACCATGTAAATGTCGCCAACAATTTTTTCAGATACGATTTTCTTCAACCATTCGGAAGGCGGAGAGAATCGGTTTTGCATCACGCAAAACACCTGACGGTGCATTTGCAGTGCTTTATAGATGAGCGATTCGCAGTCTTGTTTGTGCAAGGCCATCGGCTTTTCACACACTACGTGCTTGCCGTTTTCCAATGCTGCCATGGCATGCTCTGCATGAAAGCCATTTGGAGAACATACATTGATGACCTCAATCTCAGGGTGTGCCTGCAACATCGCGTTGTGGTCGTTGTACATTGGTACATCCAAGTCGGTAAGGCCAAGCTTCTCCTTCTCGAGCACGTCGCATACCGCTACCAGTTCACACGCGCTATTTCTACGCACCATTTCGGCATGTCGCTTTCCAATATGCCCCTGCCCAATAACCGCAAATTTCACCTTGTTCATATTCGTCTAAATATAAGTGTCGTTT
>JBILIX010000091.1:0-7248 GCA_044368835.1 Flavobacteriales bacterium
ACCGGGTATTGAGCTTCCTGAAGTTTCAGCATACAATGCATAAGGAACACTCAGCAATTGGGAGGTAGTGATGATGGTATAGTTACTTCCGCCCGAAGGGTCCACTTCCGACTGAATGAAATACGGTCCTTGGGACCAGTTTATTGAACCAAAAGAACCCAACTCGGCAGTTCCGTTGCCCAACTCTACGGTAACTAGTCCGTTGGCGTTTGTCAGTGCGATGTGTGTCTCGCTGTACACCTCAGCTCCGGTGGCACTGCCTTGCAGAATGCTCAGGCGCATGCCAACCTCTTGGTTAGTGAGCAGCGTTTGAGATGCGTTGCGTACCACTGCCTGGTAGCTCATTTTCTGAGGCACCTGAGCATAGGTAGTGAGCGAGCACAATGCAAAGGCGAGGCTCGCAGAGAATGAAAGAATTGATTTACGGATCAACATCATGATTGGGATTGTTAGGGTTGATTATTGTTTTATAAGCTTGTATTCGGAAATATTGCCCGACGCATCACTCAATTGAATGATGTATTGCGCGGGGGGCCATGCTTCAGCTGAAAGAATGGTTTTGGCAGACTGCAACAGGAACCGCTCCACTAGAGAACCATTCATATCGAAAACGGAAGCCGTTATGCCGGGAATGAAGTTAGGCATTTCGATGAGCAGCTGACCTCGTGTTGGATTGGGGTAAAGTCCCACAACCAACTCTTTCCACTGCTCGTGAACTGTTGTGGGCGCAAGTGCATAAGGCTGTTGAACACCTAGTTGAATGGATCCCGCAGCATTGCTCTCATGGGCATACACTACTTGACCAACAGAATAAGATATACTTCCTGAGGTTGACGAAGCATTGCCACCACCGGCAAGGACATCATTCTGCGCGAGTAAGGAGCAAGGCAGGAAGGAAAAGGCAAGAATAAATTGTTTCGCTGGACGCATGGTTATTAAGGATTGATGACACAAACATCCATCGCTTGATTAACATGCATGCGTATCAACTCACAACCGGTGAATCAGACTTAATAGGTGGTTTGATTTCGGGGGCAAATGGGGACTAAAGACAGGGTTCCTTGCTAGACTTTGGAGTAATAGCCTTCATGGACAAGGCCAAATTCATTGGTCATGGTAATGTGGAATAGGCCGGGATTGAGTTCCGAGGTTTGGATGATTCTTTTTACTGTAAAGACTCGATCGCGAAGTACGACTTGGCTGTCGGAATTTCGAATGACAAGGTCGACTGGCATAGCAACCCCTTCAACCAATTGAGAGATTAGTATAGCATCGAAGGGATTGGGAGAAAGCATGCCGTTGTTGTTGTTTTTTCGAAGTAATGAGGGCGAAACTAATCGATAGTGTACCTCTCGCGTCTAGAAAAAATCGGGACACTTAAGAGAAAAGCACATCTCAGTTTAAAAAAAAGTGCTAGTTGCTTGCAATTTGGAAATATGCGTGTATTTTTGCGCCTCTGAAATCGAAAGACGTAGGAATGGACAACGTTACTGTTGTGAAACGGTCGGGTAGTTCAGTTGGTTAGAATACGTGCCTGTCACGCACGGGGTCGCGGGTTCGAGTCCCGTCCCGACCGCCAGCATTCAAGAAAGCTCTGAGTAATCAGGGCTTTTTTATTGATATTTCGGCGCTTCGCGCCTTGTTGGCGTATCCACCCTATTCGGCGCCTCAAGTAATACCTCATACCTGTAGCAGGTGGAACACGTGCAAGCCCCGGAGGGGCGACATCTCGATAACTAGAAGAGCAAGGACAATCGTAAGCCCCGGAGGGGCGACATATCAATAACAAGAACAACCATAGCGAACGCTAGCCCCAGAAGGGCTACATATCAATAAGAAGAAACACCACAAACGCTAGCCCCAGAAGGGCTACATATCAATAAGAAGAACAACCATAGCGAACGCTAGCCCCAGAGGGGCGACATCTCGATAACTAGAAGAGCTAAGACAATCGTAAGCCCCGAAGGGGCGACATATCAATAACAAGAAGGACAATCGCAATCATACGCCCCGGAGGGGCAGCACACCGCACAACACAAGAACCACTATTTCACCACCTGCACCCGCTTCGTCACCTGCGATTCTCCATGCGTAAAGACCATCACATACTCGCCGCTGTAGAGTGTGCGCGTATCGAAGTAAGCAATGGTGCTGCCTGGATACAGGCTGGTGGTCTGCACTAGCTTTCCAGTTACATCAAACAAATCGACCTTCCATTCCACCGTGTTCAATCCCTTCATCTGCGCTGCTACGAAATCAGTTGCGGGATTAGGGAATACGGTGAGTTGATCCACTTCCACGTTACTTGAAACAAACGATGGTGTTCCGCTGTAGGGTGTAACCGACTCTGTAATGCTGTTCACCTTGACACCTGTCTTTACTCCGTAAAACGTTGGCCCCACCACATAGGGATAGGCCGAATTCCAGTTTTCATCGACTGTGCAGAAATACGCATAAATACCACCGGGGTACTCGGGTGTAACACAGAAGCGACCGTTATGCTCATCGAGAAAATCAGGCTCACTATGATCGATATACTCATAGTCTTCGCGGTAGCGACCCAATGGATAAGTCGCATTCACCGGAGGGCCTGCCGCTACGGTTGTTCCATCGGCGTAAGTATTTCGAACAGTGATATTGCGCAACTGATAGCCCGACTTTATGCGGGTAATTCCTCCCGAGCCATCGGCATTCAAAAAACCATAGGCTCCATAGATTGGGTAACCATCATACGAATATCCAATCAACGGTGAATGGGTGCTGGCATCGATTACATAAAGCCCATCTGATCCATAGATGTCGCAAACATCCGAAATGGGCACGATGTCCATATCAAATGCACTTGGATTCTGATGATGGTGGTAATTGCCCATGGCTGGGTGACCTTTTGCACAGTCAAATCCCTCGCGCTCGGCCACAATCGCATCGCGATTCCAAACACCCTGTCCGGGAGGGCCCATAATTGGTCCGCCGCCTTCGGCTTGTGTATTGTTGTTCCAACTCACCCCATCGCGGTAATCAAACAACGAAACACCGTTGATGAAAATACCGATGTTACCTCCGTTGGTATTCGTGGGAGTTCCTGTATTTACTTCCGGATTCAGTGAAATCTTGTAAATCGCATTCTGATCGGATGCCTGCGATGGATTACCGTCAAGGAATGGTCCTGTTGGATAAGCAGGAATACCGTTGGTGCTCACATACACCCAATCTGCTGAATATTGAACGGCTTGCACATTCACAGGCACATTGTCCTGAATGAGCGTGCCGTTGCCCTGGATATAATGCGCACCGGTTGTGCCTTGTGGATTTTGAATCCAGTCTAAAATAGCAGGATTGGTTTGGGCATTTGCGACACAAGCTGTCATTAATGCAAAAAGAAGACTTGGTATTCGTTTCATGTATTGGAAGTAATCTCTACTTGACGCTGTATCCACCGAAAAGTTTAAAAGGGTACTGATGCTTTTTTTCAAACACAAATGAACTATCGGAGAGCGTTAGCAAAAATGCGGTGAGATCAATGCGTTGTTCTTCATTCATGGGCGAAATCCGTTTCATTTCAATCGATGCATGAGGGGCAAATGAACCCGAACCATAATGAAGCATCACATCGCTCAATCGGGCGATTCGACCATCGTGCATATAAGGTCGCGAGTAATAAATATTGCGCAATGTGGGTACCTTAAACAAACCACTATCGGATGCTATTCCTGTTATTTCGCCTCGACCAAAATCATCGCCGCTGAGTGCGATGCCGTTGCTGCGAAACTTCCCATTCGTAAACAAAGGCTCCGTATGGCAAGCGTTACAATGCTGCTTAAACAATTGGTAGCCGCGCTGCTCTTGCTCGCTGAAAAGCGCCTCTCCTCTTTGAACCGCATCGTATTTACTCCGATTGCTTTCCAGCGTAATTAAAAATGCTGAAAGCGATTTGAGCATGCGTTCAGTGGTTACGACACTATCGCCAAACACTTCGCTAAACAACCGTCGGTACATTGTCGATGCTTGAAGCTTTTCAAGCACACGCGGAAGCTGTTCGTCCATTTCCAGCGCATTGGTAATGGGAGCCAGCGGTTGCATGTCGAGGTGGTTAATGGCTCCATCCCACATAAACGCACTGCTCCACGCCAAATTAATCAGCGCCGGTGCATTGCGACGACCAATGCGATCATCGATACCATGACTCACCTGATGATCGACATGTGTAAAAGCGACATACGAACTGTGGCAGCTCGAGCATGAAATAGTGCTGTCGCGCGAAAGAATCGGGTCATAAAAAAGCGCTCTACCCAACTCTACACACATCGAGTCTTGCTGCACTGCGCTGAGCACATAGGTTTTCTCCGGCCAGCGCACCGGTGGTTCGGGTAACATCGACAGCATTGCAATCATGCCCAACAAGGCAGTCAGAATGCCTAATCTGCGAGCCATTGGAAAGCGTTCTGAAGTTGATTCGCCAAGTGCATTGCTTGCTTCGAGGGCGACATGATGGTGTAATCGATATCCTTTTGCTTAGCGGCTAAAAGGCTGGATATATCAATACCGATTTTCATGTGTGTTCCGCCCGAAACAACCGGAAGCGAAACTCTTCGCAAGGTGTTGAAGGTCTGCCGATATCCACCCACATGCCAGGTGATAGCTTCCCTCTTGCCTCCAATTTTCGCCTCGGCTTCCAGCTTCCAATGAATGTAGCCGCTTTGCCATGTCCAATACATTCCTTGCAATGGATCGAGTACTCCGGAATGTGCGCCATTCACCTGCAGAGAGCTGTCTACTCCGACAATAAAAGAAAGCTCATCATACTCTAAACCCTCGGCCAAAAGCAACTCAATTGAACGCCGACTATCATCCATCGCATCCACCAGAAAATGTTCTTTGCCACTGGTCCAAACTTGCTTTCCTTGATACGAAAGCTCTACATTATGTAAATAGAATCGTAGCGTATTCAGTAGAAGCGAATCGATTGAAGAATCAGCAATGATCTGATTGGCAGAAATGACCTGCCCGTCTTTCCAACACGGCACAAATTGAATGCTTACCTCGGTCTGAGAGAACACTGAAACGGTGGCTAAAAAGAATAAGGAAACACAAAAAAACACTGTACGCATGACTGAATAATTTCGACTCGACATCCATCGAGGATGTGGGAATTAGTATATCTTTTGACGACGCAACAGATATTCCATGAGAACCGGATTGAAACCCGAATGAATATCTGCCTCCACAAAGTCTACCTGATACTGCCCGCACTTCAATTTCAAATCGCGCGTGAAATCGGCCATGCGCTTCACGTACGTTTCGCGAATGTCGGCCGGATTCACTTTTATCTGCTCACCGCTTTCCATATCGGTAAAGGTGTATGGACGATTCTCAAAATCAAAATCGACCTCTTTCTTATGGTCTACCACATGGAATAAAATCACATCGTGCTTGCGGTGGCGCAAGTGCTGAAGAGCAGTAAACAGTTCGTCAGACTTTGCAGAGTTATCGAGCATATCGCTGAATATGATAACCATGGAGCGTTGATGAATGCTCTCTGCAATTTCATGCAGCGTATCGGTTACCAGTGTGGTTTGTTTCTCTGAAACGTCAACGGTATCCAACAACTTCTCAAGTTCGGAATACAAATAATTGTGATGAGACTCGCTCGCACTGGCGCGGGTATTCACGCGAATGCCATCTGCAAAAACAGTAAGCCCTACCGCATCGCGCTGGCGCTTGAGCAACTCAATGAGTGCTGCTGTTGCATAAACCGAAAACTTGATTTTGTTGAAATCGGGACCATTCGGATCAACGCCTTGAGGAAAGTACATCGAAGAAGAGGCATCAATAAGAATATGACAACGCAAATTGGTTTCTTCCTCGTAGCGTTTCACAAAGTACTTCTCGGTGCGCGCTAGCAATTTCCAATCGAGGTGACGCGTGCTTTCGCCTGTGTTGTATTGACGATGCTCTGCGAACTCCACCGAAAAACCGTGAAACGGGCTTTTGTGCATGCCTGTAATGAAACCCTCCACGGCTTGCTTGGCTAGAAGTTCGAGTCTTCCTAGCGATTGAAGTTTTCTACGATCAATGTTTACAGGCATAGCCACAAAAATAAGCCTTGCCCTCGGTCAAACCTTCGAATGAAATTCGTTTTTGAAAGATTAAGAGAACCGGATTTTCAATACATCACGCAACATCAGGATTGCATGTTTCCAAAAGACCACCGAGCTCTTTCCTGCATTGCGAAATTCGGCAGGCACCAGTTGTATGTTCAGTCCCTGCTTTTGGGCGCGGTGCAGCCATTCAATATCGGCGGCGAATCCATCGAGACGCGATTCTTCAAAAACGCGCTTCACACTCGTGTCTCGAAATCCCTTGATTCCGCACTGTGTATCTCCCATGCGTTTTCCCATGAGCACGTCCACAGCCATCGAAAACACGCGGCTTCCCATTTGGCGCAGCGCGGGTGTATTTCGGAAATAATCGGACTGCCTGCGATCACCCGCCACAGCGTCTACCGAAGCGTCTTGAAAAGCGCTTAGCATGGAATCCATCGTTTCATACTGAAATGGAATATCGGCATCGGTAAAAATTCGAATGGACTGCTTGGCATGCAACATCCCTGTGCGCACAGCCGCTCCTTTACCCTTGTTGAACTCATGACGAAGCAAGGTGTGCCCGTTCCTCTCGCAGAAGAGTGTGAGTTCAATCACATCGGCAGTGCCGTCGTCTACCACGATGGTTTCAACCTCGTGCCCCTTCGCATGCAAGAACACCAGCAACGCAGGCAATTCGAGCATGAGCTCATCTGCATTGTTATAGCTAGGAATAATGAGACTGAATTGCAAGCGCTAATCGTATTGGTTACTTGTTGTTTCTTCTCTCTAAATCGACTTAATCAGCAGAGCCATCGGCGCGCTTTTCAATTCTTATTTCTATGAATTTGCTGACCGGTGTTTTACTGCGATCGGCAAAACTATCGATGGGAACCAAGCAATTCGTTTCGGGGAAATACGTAGCGCAGCATCCCTGAGGAATGTCGAACTTGATTACATGAAAAAGTTCTGCGGTACGTGTTACCCCATTGTATTCTCCAACGAGATCCACCAGTTCGCGTTGCTCCAAAAACAGAGCCGCCATATCCTTTTCGTTCATGAGCACCACTCGGCGCTCGTTGCGAATGCCTCGATAGCGATCGTCGAGTCCATAGATGGTTGTGTTGTACTGATCGTGACTGCGTATGGTCATCATGACCAAATGCCC
>JBILIX010000092.1:0-7218 GCA_044368835.1 Flavobacteriales bacterium
GATCGGTCAACCTTTGCTACAATCTGCTTGTCGCGCAAATTGATTCCGCTGCGCTCATGGGATGGGTGAGTGGATAACCCGTTGAAGTCATCCACTGCAACTACATCGAAGAATCGATCTTTATTGAGTCGGCCAATCAGGCAACTGCCGATGAATCCTGAAGCACCTGTAACAACAATCATAGTATTGGAATTAGAAGAAACGTTTCGATGCTAGGTCACAATGCCTGCAATGAACCAATCTCGCTGTGCAATGTTACTACGAAATACAGGTGGTTTGAGGTCCAAACCTATCTTTGAACACATAACCCATTGCCATGAAAACGGTATACGTCACGCGCAGAGAGCGATTCAATGCTGCACATAAATTATGGAATCCCAAATGGGATGAAGCCACCAACTTGAAAACGTTTGGTAAATGCGCCAACCCGAATTGGCATGGACACAACTATGATTTGTTTGTGACTGTGAAAGGGGAGCCCCAAGAGGATACGGGATATTGTGTCGATCTGAAATTCATGAGCGATATCATCGAGGAGCATGTGCTTTCAAAAATGGATCACCGAAATCTGAACCTGGATGTACCCTTTTTGGAAGGCAAAATGACATCCTGTGAAATCGTTGTGATTGCCATTTGGGACCAGTTGGCTCCTTATCTCACCAACTCAGTTCATCAATTGCATAGCATCAAGTTGTACGAAACTGAGAACAACATCGTGGAGTATTTCGGAGGCCACTAGCACATGTATGCGATTGGTCAATTCGTAGTATGGATTGTCGAACGTGGTTACTTTTGCTGAACCATTTGTGCGTCCTTTTGTTCTTTCATTAAACCACGCGCAATGAATTATATGATTATGGATCCGGAAACTCCCAAAGAGTTGAGCCCCTCAGAAAAGAAAGTAGCAGAAAGTGTTTACACCATCCTCGAAAACATTGGGGAGGATCCTTCGCGTCAGGGTTTATTGAAAACTCCCGAGCGCGTTGCGAAAGCATATTCTTTCATTACGCAAGGTTATGAGCAAGATGCGCGTCGAATCTTACGCAGTGCAATGTTCGACGAAGAGTACAGTGAGATGGTTCTTGTAAAGGACATTGAGTTTTACAGCCTCTGTGAGCATCACATGTTGCCTTTTTTCGGCAAAGCGCACATCGCTTACATCCCGAATGGCCGAATAGTAGGATTGAGCAAGATACCGCGCATCGTAGATGTTTTTGCTCGCCGACTGCAAGTGCAGGAACGCATAACAATCGAAATTCGCGACGCTATCCAGGAAACATTGGAACCTATCGGTGTAGCGGTTGTTATGGAAGCTCATCACTTGTGCATGCAAATGCGCGGCGTGAGCAAACAAAACTCCGTAACTGCTACCAGCGCATTCAGCGGCGCGTTTTTGGATGATGTCAAAACTCGGAAGGAGTTTATTTCACTCATCGGTTCCAAGCTTTCTTAGTATCAGCATAGTCTGCTTATCAGTACTTGCCGACAACAGGTGTATCTCTTCGTCCTGAGGTGATAAGATCTCTTTTGACAAATTCTGACACAGTCCCTATTTTTGTGGACTGTGAAAAAGATTGCTGTCATCGACTGTGGTACCAACACCTTTAACCTACTGGTTGCAGAGGTTACGGGAGCGGGTTGGTCTGTTTTGTTTCATAACAAAGTAGCTGTGAAGCTTGGCGAAGGAGGCTTTGATGAAAACATTATTCATCCCCACCGCTTTGCCCGTGGTCTCGATGCACTCCTTGTCCATAAATCGGCAATCGATAATCTCCAGTGCGATTACACATTTGCTTTTGCCACTTCAGCCCTTCGCGAGGCGACCAATGGCCCTGATTTTATAGCCCGTGCAAAAGCTCTTTTCGGTATCGATATTGAGTTGATAAGCGGCGATCGCGAAGCTGAATTAATTTGCGAAGGAGTTCGCAAGTCGATGGAGTTGGGCGATGAGCCTGTATGCATCATGGATATTGGAGGTGGAAGCACCGAATTTATCATTGCCAATGCAACCGAGGTGTTTTGGAAGAAGAGCTATCTGCTGGGTGTAAGTCGCCTTACCGATCGCATACAGCCTTCCGACCGAATTGAAACGGCTCAGCTGCGAGAACTCGAGAGCATTCTTCATCATGAACTAGCCGATTTGCGCGAGGCATTGAAGTCTTATAATGTTACTAGACTCGTCGGTTCTTCCGGTTCATTTGATACCATCAAGGCCATGCATTACCGCGATTCAATTGGTGAAACGATTACGGACTTGCATACCGATATACCACTTGCGGGTTTTCAGACGATTTATCATTGGTTGCTGAAGAGTACATTGGCCGATCGCGCAAAGCATCCTGCCATACCAAGCATACGGGCTCAATACATGCCGCTTGCCGCTCACTTAGTCTATTTTGTGTTGGGCATTCATCCGTTCAAACGCCTGACACACTCAGCTTATAGCTTGAAGGAAGGCGCGATACATTCCATCATGGGAAGTTTGGAATGGCCTGCTGAAACTGCCGAGGCATAGTGTAGCTTGCATCGGCCTTCATTACTTTCGCTGTATGACTCGATTCCTGTTTTGTAGTCTGTTAATGGTTGTGACATCTTTGGCATTAGCACAGGGAACTGTGCGCGATACATCGTTGTTCGATCCGCATGTGACCATGAGCTATGCATACCAAATACCGGGAGGCGATTTAGCCAATCGATTTGGTAATAACAGCAACCTCTCGTTGGGTTTTCATATAAAGGCACATTCACAGTGGTATTATGGCGTTCAGGGACAATTTCTGTTTGGGAATAGGGTCATTCAGGAAGAGGGCTTTCTGCAGAATTTGAAGGTTGATGGCAGCTATGTGCTCGACAACGATGGATACCCGGCTACGTTGGTGATTATGCAACGTGGATTTGCACTCTCTGCGGATGTTGGTCGACTATTTCCTGTGATTG
Organism: Flavobacteriales bacterium; assembly: GCA_044368835.1. GTDB lineage: Bacteria > Bacteroidota > Bacteroidia > Flavobacteriales_D > Sanyastnellaceae > JAIBBG01. Next base: position 2,938 of record JBILIX010000092.1, read on the forward strand.
GGCCTAATATCAATTCAGGTGTTTTGGTGAAGGCAGGAGCAGGGTTTCTGCAGCATAAAATTCGAATAGAGCATCAAGAAACATACATAGCGCAGCTGGAAGATGAATATCTAAAAGGCTACGATCGCATGGCGAATGGGCCTGCTGTTACGGGGTTTGTGGGGTACTATCACATGAGCAACAACCGCTTAATCAATTTCACCATTGGCCTAGAAGGATGGAGAGCGTTCGCCGAACCTAAAAGGCCCATGAATTTCGACACGCAAGTCCGTGAAGAAGGGACACGCAACGATATCTTGCTCGGTATACGAGCAGGATGGACGTTGCATTTGTACAAGCGTATGTCAGACAACTTTTACTATTACTAAACTCGATTCAGTTTGCGACTGCTTTATTCTTTGCTCCTATCTGTAGCCGGCATACTCATGCAGGCAATGGCTTTGGTGCATGGGAAATCGCGCTTGTGGGTAATGGGCCGCCGCAACTGGCGCTCCCGACTGCATGCGTGGAGGTCTGAAAATCCGGGTGACTTGTACTGGTTTCATTGTGCCAGTTTGGGTGAGTTTGAACAAGGACGACCAGTCATTGAGCGATTGCGCAAAGAGATGCCGCATTCCGTTATTCTGCTCACGTTTTTCTCGCCCTCTGGATACGAGGTGCGCAAGTCTTATGCTGCTGTCAATGGTGTGTTCTATTTACCCATTGATACAATGTCGAATGCAGCTTCCTTTTTGGATATCGTGACTCCGAAGCAGGCCTGCTTTGTGAAGTATGAGTATTGGCCGAACTATTTTCTGAGCTGTAAAAAGCGAGGTATTCCGCTTATCCTCATTTCAGCTATCCTCCGACCCGGTCAGCGGTTTTTTGGTTTTTGGTCGTTCTTCTGGAAGCCGGTAATGCAATCTGTGACGCACTATTTTGTACAAGATGATGCTACGGCGCGCTTGCTTGCCGGATTGGACATCGAGCGTTGCACGGTTACGGGCGACACACGCTTTGATCGTGTGCTCGACGTAGCAGCGAATGCGCCTGAATTGACCGATGCTGCGAATTGGGCCAGTAACTCGAAGGTGCTCATAGGCGGCAGCACTTGGCCTGCCGATGAGCGTGTATTGCATACCTGGTGGCAACACGCACCGACACACTGGAAGTTGCTGCTTGTTCCGCACGAAGTTGGGCATGCGCACATACAATCACTTCTGCGCATGTGGCCAGAGGCGATGCTGTGGTCGAAGCGAAGTGAGCTGCCGGTGGTTGATGCTCGGGTATTGATAGTGGATGAAGTAGGACAGCTTTCAATCCTTTATCGATACGCTCATTTGGCTTGGATAGGAGGAGGCTTTGGCGCTGGCATACACAACACCCTGGAGCCCGCCGCATGGAAGCTTCCAATTGCTTTCGGCCCCAAGCATACGAAGTTTGTAGAAGCCCTGGGGTTGATTGCTTGCGGTGCCGCTTCGAACGCCGAGAATGAAGAAGAAAGCGTGGAGTTATTGGGTCGATTGACAGCCAATGAAGCCGATTTGGGCCGAATGGGCGAGTCTGCAGGCCATTTTGTGTCTACTGGCAGAGGTGCTACTAGTAAGATAATGAGCTTCTTACGAGAATAATAATTTTTTTTTTCGTAAAAACTCATGAAAGTATTTGCCTTAAGGCATTGCTTTTATAAATTTGCGGCCCTCAAGTTCTTTATTCAAGCGGGAGTAGCTCAGTTGGTAGAGCATAACCTTGCCAAGGTTAGGGTCGCGAGTTCGAGTCTCGTCTCCCGCTCAAATCCCGATCTGATTTCAGGTCGGGATTTTTTTTGTTTAGTGTTTTAATCCGCCCGGGTGGCGGAACTGGTAGACGCACAGGACTTAAAATCCTGCGAGCAGTAATGCTTGTACGGGTTCGATTCCCGTCCCGGGTACAAGCCGGATCGTTCATTATGAATGGTCCGGTTTTTTTTTAGCCACGAATACACGAATTTACTGACACGAATGCACGAATTTACTGCAGCGAATGCACGAATTTACTGCTGCGAATACACGAATTTACTGCCGCGAATGCACGAATTTACTGCTGCGAATGCACGAATTTACTGCCGCGAATGCACGGATTTACTGCTGCGAATGCACGGATTTACTGCTGCGAATGCACGAATTTACTGCTGCGAATGCACGAATTGGGAGCGCATGTTCGACTGGTAGAGTTTCTCCATTCTCCATTCTCCTTTAGACTTTGGGATTTAGAAACAGAAACAGAAACAGAAAGAGAAACAGAAAGAGTATTCACCTCACTCCCAGAAATGCCTGGCGCGCCATTCACGCTGTTGCACGGGATTTAGGAGAGTCCATGCGAGGATACGGCTGCTTTTTTGGCCTTGCGACATGTGTATCACTTTCACATCGGTGGCCTTTACCTTTTGCAAGGTGCGGTGCAGCTGATGCATGTGTTCCTGTTTTGATACGAGTGTAGTAAACCAATAGCATTTGCGAGCAAAAAAGAAGCTTTCTTCAATCATCTTTCGAATGAACTGTAACTCTCCGCCTTCGCAATACAGCTCGTTGGTATGCCCTCCAAAATTGCGCTTGCTCCCCATGTCTTTGTCTTTCCCCAAATTTTTCCATTTGCGGCCTGCTGCTTCTGTGGCTTCGGCTTCGTTGGAGTAGAAGGGGGGATTGCACACAACTAGGTCGAACTCGTCTTCGTTGCCTATGATGCCTTTGAAAAAGTGCGATGCGTTTTTCTGCAGCTTCAGGTTTACATGCTCTTGCAACAGTTCGTTGCGTTGAATAATGTCGCCGGCCGTTTGAAGCGCCTGCTCATCAATATCACTTCCTGTGAATGACCAGCCATACGACTTGCGACCTACGATAGGGTAGATAGCATTTGCTCCCACTCCAATGTCCAATACACGCGTACTGATTCCCTCCGGTATTGCTCCGCGGTTGGAAGCGGCCAATAAATCGGCAACGTAGTGAATGTAGTCGGCGCGCCCCGGAACGGGCGGACATAAATAGCCTTCAGGCAAGTTCCAACCTTCTATGCCGTAGTGGTGAACGAGTATCGCCTGGTTCAAGGTCAATACCGCTCGCTGATCGGCAAAGTTAACTGTGAGGGTGCCCGCCTGACTCATTACAATGTGTTCACTCAATGCTGGAAACGCAGCGCTGAGTGCGGCCATATCATAACCCTCGCGATGGATATTACGTTCGTGCATCGACGATTTGTGAGTTGGGTCAGCCATGGCCGTCGGGGTCGATTATAGATTGATAGTTGGAGTGCGCTTCTGTGTGCTTCTATAAACATACGACCCCGCAATGTGTCTGCGCACAAAGCGTGCATATGCATCGGAGTTAACCATCTTAATGTAGATGTTGCGCGGCACGCCGAAGTACTCATAAATGCTGCCATCCATAAAATGAACGGTGAGTACTTGCTTGTCGTATTTGAAGTCGACGATGCCACACGAAGCCAATGTGACTTGATAATCGGCCTCCACTTCTGCCAACGTTTCGGGCGCAATGCTCACCAAAAAGTGATACGCCTCTATAATGTCTTTGCTGCGCGCTTCTTCACGCAAGCGCATTTCTTCGTTGTCATGAAAATTATCAGGATGACATTCTTTCATTAGGTTGCGATACACCGATTTCAGTTCTTTCAGTCCGGCGTCGGAACCAACTCCCATGAGTTTGCGATATTCTGTGATGCGTTTCATCATTTTTCAATTGTGCGGCAAAAGTAATCCTTCTATCGCCTTTATCATGTATGCTGCTCTTGTTTAACGGTCGTTCGGCTGAGTAGTGTCAGCAATCGAAGTGGCATCGCTCAATTTATGGGCTGAGTGGAAGAGGTACTTATGTGAAAAATAAATCTCATCACAATGGAATACATTAAAACCTTTCACGAAGTCGGGTTGTCCGATATTCCTTTGGTAGGCGGTAAGAACGCGTCTATCGGGGAATTGTGCCAAAACCTAGCGCAACTCGATATCAAAGTGCCTAGCGGTTTCGCCATTACCGTGGGAGGCTTTGACGCTTTCATGCGTGTTGGTTCCATTCGTGAACAATTGAAAACGCTCATCGGCACAATCGATTACCAAACTTTTAGCAATCTGCAACAGGTTTCAGAGGAGGCCAAGCGGCTCATCATCGACCTGGCTTTACCCGCAGAATTGGTAAATGAAATTCTTGTGGCATTCGCCGAAATGACTCAAAAATACGGACCCGATACACACGTTGCAGTGCGAAGCAGTGCAACCGCTGAAGACTTGGCCGACGCCAGTTTTGCAGGGCAATA
>JBILIX010000093.1:0-7168 GCA_044368835.1 Flavobacteriales bacterium
TATCGCAGGTGGTGCCTTTCGCAGTTCCAACATCGCTGGCCCCTGATGGTGCTATCGGGGAAGACAGGAGCCGGAAAAACGGAAATACTGCAAGAGCTGCGCGGTCGCGGGGAGGCGGTACTTGATTTGGAGGCATTGGCAAGTCACCGGGGGTCGGCATTCGGTGGCATAGGTCTTCCGCCGCAACCCACACAGGAAGCATTCGAGAATGCGGTGGCGTGGGAACTGGGAGAGTTCCGCCAGGCTAAAAGAGTTTGGATAGAAAATGAAAGCCGATTCATTGGACGGTTGCGCATAGCGGATGCGTTTTTTGAGCAATCAAGCGAAGCCTCAATTGTGTCTATTGACCGTGACGTACAATCGCGCGCTGAGCGCATTTTGGCTGAATACGGTTGTTTTGATAAAGAAATACTGGAAGAGAAAACAATTGGCATTACCAAGCGCATGGGCGGCGACCGTGTAAAGGTGAGCATAGAAGCCTTGCGTTCAGGCGATATGATGGGTTGGGTAATCCCATTGCTCGATTATTACGACCGCAACTACGAGCACGCGATACAAACACGCAAGGGAAAGTATGAACGCATACTTACACTGCAGGATCAAACAATGGCGGAAATAGTAGACATTTTAGTAGAACTTCAACCCACCACCTAGCTGCGCATGACGAACGAAATAAAACTTACTCAGTTCAGCAAGGGCTCCGGTTGTGGATGTAAAATTTCACCGGCGGTACTGAAAGAAATTTTGCACACGAGCGATGCGTTGCCGCGCGACCCTTTGCTCTGGGTGGGTAGCGAAACACACGACGATGCAGCGGTGTATGCATGGAATGAAAGTGAAGGCCTGATAGCGACCACCGACTTTTTCATGCCGATGGTTGACGACGCGTACACCTTTGGGAAAATAGCAGCGGCCAACGCATTGAGCGATGTATATGCTATGGGAGGAAAACCCATGATGGCCTTGGCGGTGTTGGGCTGGCCAATAGAAAAAATTCCCGCTGCGATTGCCTCGCAAGTCATTGAAGGTGGCCGATACATTTGTCGAATGGCCGGTATACCGCTTGCCGGCGGACACAGTATTGAAAGCACAGAACCCATTTTCGGATTGGCGGTAAACGGCCGTGTGAGCAAAGCGAACTTGTTGCGCAACAGTGGAGCACAGGTTGGCGATGTGCTTTACTTGACGAAGCCGCTTGGGGCCGGTATTGTAACTGCCGCCATGAAGCGAGGACAGTTGAAGGATATGGCGCATCTCGACACGTGCGTAACCTACATGAGCACGCTCAATAAAATAGGCGAAGACATCGCATCGCATGTGGATGTGCATGCGATGACCGATGTGACCGGTTTTGGCCTTGCCGGTCATTTGCTGGAAATGTGCGAGGCCAGCGGACTTTCGGCTCGAGTTGATTTTGCGTCATTGCCGGTTTATCCGTTTTTGGATGCGTATGTATCAGCGCATATTTATCCGGATATGACGATGAAGAATTACGCACATTATGCATCCAAGATTGATCAACTTTCGTTGCAGCAACTGCTTGTAATGTGTGATCCGCAAACGAGTGGAGGATTGCTCATTGCTGTGCCGCCACAAGCCGCTGCTTCATTGGAGCAGCGCATGCGCGATTTCGGATGTGGTGCTTTTGCGCGGCCGGTGGGCGTGATGGTGGAGAGAGAAGAGAAGTTTATCGTGCTGAGTTAGCAATTGAATTCAATCGAGACAGAATAACAAAATAGAAAAGCCCCGCATTGCGGGGCTTTTTCTTGACCAGTGCACCCACTTGGGATCGAACCAAGGACCCACTGATTATGAGTCAGTTGCTCTAACCGTCTGAGCTATGGGTGCGAAATTTCGGGTGCGAATATACACACGTATTAATGCGCTTCAAGCCAATTAATACCCGTATTCATATCGACAACCAGCGGAACACGGAGCTGCACTGCTCCGCTCATTTTTTCTGCGACCAGCGTTTTCAATTCTTCGACCTCTGCGAGGTGTGCATCAAACACCAATTCATCGTGCACTTGCATAATCATGCGCGAACGCATGTTGCGCTTTTTGATTTCGCGGTCTAGGTTGACCATGGCAACTTTGATGATATCGGCTGCAGATCCTTGGATGGGAGCGTTGATAGCGTTGCGTTCGGCAAACCCGCGAACCACTGCATTGGCTGAGTTGATGTCGGCCAAATACCTGCGCCGACCCAGTATGGTTTCGATGTAACCTTGCTTACGCGCAAGCTCGATGGTTTCGTGTTGGTAGCTCTTCAAACTTGCGAATTGCTGGAAATACGCGTCGATAATCGATTTGGCCTCACCGCGCGGAATGCCGAGGTTTTGGGCCAAGCCGAAAGCGCCCTGTCCGTAAATGATTCCGAAGTTGACGGCCTTGGCCTTGGAGCGCATGTCTTTGCTAACCTCGCCGAGTGGCACGCCAAACACTTTGGCGGCAGTAGCCTTGTGGATGTCTTCACCGTGCAAAAAAGCTTCACACATATTTTCATCGTTGCTCAGCGATGCTATGATGCGCAATTCAACTTGCGAATAGTCGGCAGATAGCAGCGTGTATTCTTCGTTTCGTGGAATGAAGGCTTTGCGAATTTCTTTACCGCGAGGCGTGCGAATAGGAATGTTTTGCAGGTTGGGATTGTTTGAAGCCAATCGGCCCGTAGCGGCTACGGTTTGTCCGTAGTTGGTATGCACTCTTCCCGTGTGTTTGTTGATGAGCTCCGGCAATGCATCTACATAGGTTGATTTCAGTTTGCGCAGTTCGCGGTAGTCGAGTATGCGAGCGATGATAGGGTTATCATGTTCGAACTTGGAAAGTGTGGCCTCATCGGTGCTGTACTGTCCGGTTTTCGTTTTCTTCACCTGGTCGGTGATTTTCATTTTTTCAAATAAGATTACGCCGAGCTGCTTAGGCGAGTCGACATTGAATTTCTCGCCGGCCATAGCACACACCTCTTCTTCGGCGGCGAGAATATCGGCTTGCAGTGTTTGGCTATAATTGCGAAGGAAGAGCTCGTCCACTTTTACACCTTCCCACTCCATGTCGGCAAGCACGGTGATGAGCGGAATTTCAACATCATCAAACACGCTTCGGATTTTTCCTGTCTGCAATTCAGGGTCAAATCGCTCCTTCAATTGCAAGGTTATATCAGCATCTTCTGCGGCATAGTCAGCGATTGCTTCGGGCGCCAAATCGGCCATTGAGCCCTGCGATTTCCCTTTCTTCCCGATAAGAGTCTCGATGGAGATAGGCGAATACTGCAGGTAATTTTCACTGAGTTCATCCATGCCGTGTTTACCATCGGGGTTAATGAGGTAGTGGGCTATCATGGTGTCGAAAATGCGATTGCGCACGCGGATGCCGTATTTGAGCAGCATCTTGTAATCGTATTTGTAGTTCTGCGCAACAAGTTCTTTCGAAGCGTCTTCGAAAATCGGCGCGAATCGGTGCAGAAGCACTTTGGCTTGCTCTTCATCGGCCGGCACGGGTACGTAGAATGCCTCGTGTGGCTTCATGGAAAACGATATGCCTACTAGCGAGGCGTTGATAGGGTCTAACTCGGTGGTTTCCGTATCGAAGCAAAAAATCGAGGCTTTTTTCAGGTGCTCGACGAGTGCGTGAATGTCTTCGTCTTCCTGCACCAAGTGGTAGTGGTGCACGACGTCCTGAATGGTTTTATAAGACGTTTTTGGTTTATCATTCTCCGCATCGGTGTCTTCCACAAAAAACAGCTCGCCTTGCACGCTCTTATCAGCAGCGGGAGTATCGCCGACCACACGTTTGAGGAGTGCTCTGAATTCCAGCTCTTCGAAAACCGATGTAATTTTCTCCTTGTCAAATTCTTTTACCAGAAGCCGCTCTTCTTCCAAGTCAACCGGCACATCGAGTATGATGGTAGCGAGCTTCTTGGAGAGCAACGCTATATCCGTATTGTTTTCGACGTTTTCTTTCTGCTTCCCTTTGAGTTTGTCGGTGTTGGCCAACAGCCCTTCCAAGGATCCGAATTCCTGCACGAGTTTCGTTGCCGTTTTTTCACCAATTCCCGGAATTCCCGGAATGTTGTCGACCGCATCGCCCATCATACCGAGGATGTCGATGACCTGTGCCACGTTGCTTATCCCAAATTTTTCGCACACCTCCGGAACGCCAAGAATATCGGCCTCGCCGCCACCGCGGCCGGGGCGATATATGAAAATGTTTTCTGAAACGAGCTGCCCGTAGTCTTTGTCGCTCGTCATCATATACGTAGTAAAGCCCGCTTGCTCCGCCTTTTTCGCTAACGTGCCAATTACATCGTCAGCCTCGTATTTACTTACCTGATATACCGGAATGTTCATGGCTTCGATGATGCGCACGATGTAAGGAAAGGCGAGCTTGATATCTTCAGGGGTTTCTTCACGATTGGCTTTGTACTCTGGAAACTCTGCCACCCGAATCGTTTCTTCGTGTGGATCGAAGACCACGGCCAAGTGACTGGGCTTTTCTTTTTTCAGAATGTCGAGCAGCACGTTGGTGAAGCCGAACATTGCGGACGTGTTAAGCCCCTTGGAGTTTATTCTAGGGTTTTTGATGAAGGCATAATAGGCTCTGAAAATCAGAGCGTATGCATCGAGCAGGAATAGTTTTTTATCGGTTTCCTTGGAGAGCATGCTGCGGTAATTTGTTGGGATGCGAATTTCGGTGAAGTCAGAGTATGCCCCCACTTCGGTAGAAAGTTTTGTGTTCATGACAATTATCAACTACTTTGCCTTTCCTTTTCAACGGTGTTAACTAACCATAAACCTCAAATTTCCTAAAACATGAAGCAGTTTTTACTGTCTACTGTGTTCTGTGTATTCGCCTCAATGTTAGGCTTGGCGCAGGCTCCCGTGAACGACGTGTGCGCAAGCGCTATACCGATAACGGTCAATGGCGGCTACGTGAGTTGTAACAATTCCAATACAGTGACCAATGCAGCCAACCCCAGTTGTGGAGGCACAGCCATCAAGGACATTTGGTATTCGTTTGTTTACACAGGAGGAACTGTAGTTATTGAAACGCAGTTGGGCACAAACACCGACACGCGTATTGCGCTTTACTCGGCTTGCGGCGGAACCCAGTTGGGTTGTAACGACGACTTCGGCGGAACCTACCGCTCTTATTTGTCTTTCACTTGCGCACAACTCACCGTAGGCAACACCTACTATATTCAGGCGGGTGGTTATAATTCTGTAATTGGTGCATTCACATTGCAGGTAACAGCAAGCGGAATTTTGGGTTGTACGGATCCACAGGCTACCAATTATACTACGTGTGCTACTCAAAACAACGGTACTTGCACGTATCCAGTATTGACAGCACAATTCAACTACGCTCCAACCGGAACGAACTGTTTGAATGTGCAGTACACAAGCACCAGCTCGGGAAATATCACCGCTTATAACTGGTCGTTTCCCGGTGGAAACCCATCAACCTCGACCGCACAAAATCCGGTGGTGACATACCCTGCTGGCGGCACGTATTCGGCTACTCTTACAGTAACGGATGCAGCAACATCTAACACAACAACCAACAACAGCGTATTGGTTACAACGGGTGACATCGTTACCGTTGACATTACCCCTGATGTTAATCCTACGCAAACATCTTGGAAGATATTCGACAACAACAACGTAGTAATAGCTCAGGGCACAAGTAACGATGCAACTTTTTGTATCAATAGCACGTGCCATCGCTTTGAGATTTATGACTCAGCCGGCAACGGATTGACAGGAACCGGTAATTATAAGGTTTACCTGAATGGTAATTTAGTGGCTCAAGGAGCCCAGTTCGGAACACGGGATATTCGCTATGTAAACTGTCCGGAAGGAACAAGCTGCAATGATCCACTCAATGCCGCTCTTGGTTTGAACGAGGTGCCATTTGATAACTCTTGGTATGTCTTCACGCCTTCAGTAAATGGTCAATACCGAATCACTACCTGCGGTTATGCTGCTTGTGATACGCGCATTTGGGTATACGACTACTGCATCATGGCAAACTTTGACAATACCAACGAAGCGACATACACTTACAACGATGATTTCTGCGGCGTTCAGGCGCAAACAGATGTATTCATGACCGGTGGTGATACGTATTACGTGCGTGTGGGTAGCGCCGGAGCTTGTGCAGGAAGCAGCTACGATGTGTTCTTTGAGTATGTTGGTCCGGTTACAGGTTGCATGGATATTTTGGCTTGCAACTACCAGCCACTTGCCAGCGCTTCAGGTCCTTGTTATTACAACGGTGATCCGAACTGTTCGGGCCTTGGCCCTGACCTTTTCATGGATCAACCTGCGCTGTTCAGCTCGTTGACCTCAAGCACCTTAACCAATGGCGATGCATGTTTGGTAAATGAAGGTTGTTTGCAGAGCAATGTTGGTACGCGTCAGATTCTTCGCTTTACCACACGCATTGCGAACATTGGTACGCAAGATTATTTCATTGGTGTACCAAATGCTTCGAACTCACAGTTCACCTTCGACCCATGCCACAACCACTATCACTACGCTGGTTACGCTGAGTATTTGCTGTTCGACTCAAATGGCAACCTGATGCCGAACATCGGTTTCAAGAACGGTTTCTGTGTACTTGACTTGTCTTGTCCTGCGGGCATTTCAGCGCAGTACTCATGCGGTAACATGGGTATCACTGCAGGCTGTGCCGACATCTACTCTTCAAGTTTGACTTGTCAGTGGATCGATGTTACAGGTGTTCCGGCCGGTACTTATTACTTGGTTATTCGCACAAATTGGGACCAGGATCCAGATCAGAACGGACGCTATGAGTTGCGTTATGACAACAACTATGCGCAAGTATGTATCTCGTTTGGTCGCGATGCGAACAACAACATCATCAACTTCACCAAGAACATTGCTACTTGCCCTGCGGTTGAAGACTGTTTGGGTATTCCATTCGGTGATGCACAAACAGACTGTGCGGGCAATTGTCCGGGCACTGTGTTGAGCGGCGACATAAACAACGATGGATACCTTACTCCACAAGATGAGCACCTCTACGGTGAGGCCGCTGTAAACGGTGGCGTAGCCGTTAGTGCATGTACTGACTTGAACGCAGATGGGGTAATTACTATTGCTGACGCTTCATACGTTGGTCAGTGCATTCACCAGCAGCAAGA
>JBILIX010000378.1:0-6678 GCA_044368835.1 Flavobacteriales bacterium
CATTCTTATAGTCACGTTGTAAAGCACTCCAAGCATTCCAGTCGCGCTTAGATTCGAACCAAAGGTCAACTACAAAAGCCTCGTCTGGATTTGCAGTATTCACTACTCTGCCAAACAAGTGCGCTGTATTGTCTGTGTATTGCTCAAAGGTTCCACCTGTTGAATCGAAAACGAAATTTGCGCTGGTAGTTACTCCATCGGAGGCCAATACGGGAAGCCATATAGCCCAATCAGCACCTGGTCCAACTGCTGTTGTCAAGGCACACGTGTGGTCAATTCTACCGGAATGACTTGCGAAATAGAGTACCGTCTCACTTCCTGAGCAAGCGTCCCAAGCTGTTGCATTCGCAAAGTCCGGAGCATCTTCCAAACATTGTACATCAACACGTGCACTTACACCACTGATAATCGGAGCTTGATCGTCCGAAACAGTAATCGTCTGTGTGCAAGTAGAGGTATACGATAACGCTCCTTGAGACGAATCAGAAAATGAAGCAAGCCAAATGCGTGCTATGATAAAGGTACAACCATCGTTCGAGATTACCTCGTCGCTGTAGGTTAGGGCTACCGGTAATTGATCGCTGTTGATTACCGTGGGGTAACCGACCAGATCCCAATTTTCTAGGTCTGATCCACAGGGGAGTTGAATGTCGCTCGGACAAATGACGGAACCGAGAAGATCAGAGGGGGCTTCGCCTTGTGCAAAGCTGACTCCCCATCCGAGGAGCAAAAAAAGAAGGCTGGTAGCAGCAGCCCTTGCAATAGTTACGAGTTTAGTACTCGTCGCTGTTTTAGCGAACGTTGTAAAATGTTTCATTGGCTTGGATTTAGTTAATAGAATTTGTTAGATCTGTCTTCTATGCTCTTGAGAAGATTAAAGCGCATAAGAATCCGACAAATGTATTTGCCGCATTTACCAATCAATCGAAAGTGATTTTGTTCAATGGGTTACTTGATGGCTGTTAGGATTTGAGTTTTGGTCAAAAAAAAAGCCCCCGAAATCGGGGGCTTTTTTAAAATCAGTTAGGTCTATTTGTTTACAATGAGTTTCTTCATTTGAACCTCTTCACCATTGGTGAATCGGTACATGTAGATACCTGTAGCCAATACTTCTGTGTCAAACAAAACAATGTATTCAGATCCGGCGTCAACCACTCCGTAATACACATCAGCAACCTTACGTCCACTGAGGTCAATAACCTCGAGGGTAGTCTTTCCGCTCTTAGCCGCCTTGAATGTGAACGTAGCAGTTGAACGTGCTGGGTTAGGATAAACTGAAATGTCGCTAATCTTTCCTTCAACTGTTGCTTCAGTAATTGCACCATTACCACTTACAGAACCGTCAGTTGCTGGTGTTGTTCCTTCGTACGTAATTGTTTGGGTGCATGAAGTTGTGTTGCCTGAGCAATCAGAAGCAGTCCACTGACGAACTACATAGTAATCCGGGCAGCAATCGAGGTCGAAGGCAAAGTCACCAGCACCATTGATTGTTGTCGGTTGGTTGTTCGCACCGTATTGGAACAATCCGTTATAGCTGAACCAGCCACCGAAAGCTTCGTCAGAACCGTTGTAGTTATTAGCACCATTACCATACTGGAATCCAAAGTAATTGTTGGCAGGAGCATGTGACAAGTTGATTAGTGATCCGGCATATGCGCCAAAACCGGTCAACTCAGCACCTTCACCGTCTTGAAGGATGTAGTACAACCATGACTCATAGTTTTCCTCCTCACCACCACAATCAGCCTTGAATCCGGTTGGGAAAGGAAGTGATGACCATGCAGCCCAATCATAGCCACCGTCGAATGTAACTTGTACATTGAATCCACTGGTTGCGTCAAGCACGTTAACCAATGTTGCATTGATTACGATTGAGTTTTCGAAACGAACGAGGTCACCCTCTGTCACGCGGTAATAGCGGTGCATAGATGGCAATCCCATGAGCTGCATAGCCCAATCAATGTCGTTGCCTGCTATTGCTACACCACAATTGCCACCTGATGCATGTGATGGTGTCATCAAATCACAGTCAGAAATTGATCCGGGAGTTGGAACATCACCGAAGTAAAACTCTTGGTAATCGACAGTAACATTATCATCACAAGCGTCAGTAACAGTCACTGTTGCAGGTGAAGGCAGTGTTTGGTCACAAGCGAGAACTTCATCTGAAGGGCATCCCGAAAGGACTGGCTCAGTGGTGTCTTCAAACTGAATCAACTGTGAAAACACGCTGCTAACGTTGCCGCAAGCGTCTGTAGCGATCCAATTACGAGAGAAACGCGATACACATTCGATGATTTCTGTAGTGCCATCAGTGTAAGAGTAGCTGATGGTGCTGCAGTTATCGTTGGCTACCGGAGTGACTACAGGAGCCTCCGAACCACACTCGTATGTGAAAGAAGAACCTTGCTCTTCCCAGATTGGAGCAGCAGAGTCAGTAACGACAATCGTTTGTGTAGCTATTGCTGTATTGTCACACTCGTCCATTGCCATTGCGCGACGGATAACGGTGTACGATGCCGGGCAATTGCCAGGTACGATTGAATCAGTCATAAAAGTAATCTGCAGATCGTCAGAGCAGTTGTCAGTAAATTCAGGGTTGAAGGCTGGAAGCTCTTCGTCACAAGAAACTGAAAGGGTGCTGAATGGAACAACAGCCACAGGAGCAACTTCGTCGGTTAATGAAATAAACTGCGTAAACGGAGCGCTTTCATTTCCGCAAATGTCTGTAGCAACATAGCTACGAATGATAGTGCCTGCACAAGAACCTGAAACGTATACGTCTGTGTAGGTAATGGTGTATTCACTGCAGTTGTCTGTTGCCGTAGCGTAGATACCAGCTACTTGATCACATGGCAGGCTAATTTGGATTTCGGCAGTAATTACCGGAGCTGTTGTATCAACCAAGTTAATAGTTTGAGCAAATGTGCTGGTATTGCCGCACTCATCTGTTGCGAACCAAGTGCGAACAAATTGGCTGTTACATGAGGTTCCTTCAACTGCGCTGTCGGTGTAGTTGAAAGTGATTACCTCGCTGCAGTTGTCGCTTGCTACTGGTTCAATTACAGGAATGGTGCTGCTGCACTCATAGGTGAATTGAGTTGTATTCTCTTCTGAGAAAACAGGAGCAGTTTCATCAACAACGTTAATCACTTGCGTTTCTACTGCTTGATTGCCACAGTTGTCAATTGCTCTGAACACACGGTAAATAGTGTATTCTTGAGGACAGTTACCTGGCAGTGCATCTTCAGAAACTGAAACGTCTACATCAGTATCACAGTTGTCCGTAACGGTTGGAATAACAAGGGCTGGAATAGCCTCATCACAGCTAATGGTGATTTCGGTTTCAAATGGTCCGAATACTGGATTGGTCAAATCTGAAATAGTCACAACGGTCGTTGCAGTTACTTCGTTGTCGCAGTTGTCAATGGCTGTCCATGTGTAGGTAACAACAGTTGTGCAATTGGCTTCGTCAGTGCTGCTAGCTACATCAGAGGTGATCTCCAATTCGTTGTCACAGTTGTCGGCAAATACGGGAGGAGTCACGCTGTACTCGTCATCGCATTCTACTGAGAAATTCTGAGTCTGACTAACGATAGATGGCGCGCTGATGTCTTGCAAGCTAATAATTTGAATGAAAGGAGCAGAGGCATTGCCACAAGCATCAGTAGCGGTGTAAGTGCGGATGATATTGCCAGCACAGCCACCCGATACAAATTCGTCATCATATGTGATGGTGTATTCGCTGCAGATGTCCGAAGCAGTAACGTAATTACCTGCGTAATCATCACATGGACGCTCGGTAGTGTTTGCACCTGCAATCACAGGAGCAGTTGTGTCAACCACATTGATGTATTGAACAAATACAGAAGAGTTGTTACATTCATCAGTAGCCGTCCATGTTCTTGTAGTCAAATTTGAACATGAGTTGCCTTGCGCCTCGCTATCACTGTAGGTCACACTAACCTCTGCAGAACAGTTGTCCGTTGCAGAAGGAGCAATAACAGGAATCTCCGAACCACACTCATACGTGTATTCAGACTGTTGACCTGCGTTGAAGACTGGTGCAGTAGAATCTTGAACTTGGATCTGTTGTACCAATGATGCAGAGACATTGCCACAAGCATCAGTTGCCACGAACGTGCGAGTGATTGTGTAGTTGCTAGCGCAGTTTCCATTGATAGTGTCTACCGTCTCAGAAATAGTGTAAGCGCTGCAGTTGTCCGTAGCTGTTGCTGCTTCAAATGAAACCTCTTGGTCGCATTCGATGGTGTAGTCAGCAGGGATAGTCAAAACAGGAGCAGTGCTGTCAATAACATGAACTGTTTGCGTGGCTGAAGACTCGTTTTCGCAATAGTCTGTTGCTGTCCAAGTTCTGATGATGTCGTAAGAAGCATCGCAATCATCGTTGGTAGGAACTACAACCTCGTTGTAACTGATAACAACGTCGTAACCGCAATTGTCTGTGCCAGTAACATCACCCTGGCCGAAATATTCGCCAGACTCGTTCATCGCAACGGTGTTGCACTCTGCAGTAGTCTCTGCCGGAATGTTCAGGAGTGTTGGGGCAGTGGTATCGAGAATAGAGATGAACTGAGTGATTTCAGAATAGTTACCGCAATCGTCGGTTGCGCGATAAACTACTGTCAAAACGCCCAAGCATCCACCAGAGTTCAAAACCTCACTTTGTTCAGTTACGGTTGCAATGCCACAATTGTCGGTGGCAGTAGGAATCGTTGGTTGCTCGGTGCATTCAATACTGATATAGACATCATATGCATCGAATACCGGAGCAGTAGTGTCTTCAACGGATATAGTTTGTGTGAATTCGCTGTAATTTTCACAGTCATCCATTGACGACCAAGTGCGAGTAATGGTATACTGACCAGGGCATTCGCCTTGAGTTGTGGTTTCATTGAAACTCACAGTCACACTTTCATCGCAATTGTCGGTAGCTGTTACAGTGCTTGCAGCAGGGATGTTGTCACACTCAGCCGTGATTTCTTGACTTGGTAAGCCAATAAGCACAGGAGCTTGAGTATCTAAAATGTAGATAGACTGAACGCATGAGCTGCGGTTGCCACAAGCATCTTCAGCAGACCATGTGCGAGTGATGGTGCGGCTGCAAAGGCTTCCGCTTTCTGTTTCACCTTCGAAAGCTACTGTTACAGTTCCTGAACAGTTGTCTGTTGCAGTTAGGTTTGACGCAACTGCAGGAACATCATCATTGCATTCAATGGTAATGTCTTGTGGACAGTTAGTGAATACAGGCGCGATTTGATCATTAACTTCGATAACTTGGGTCTCAACAGTTGCACGTCCGCATGCATCAATAGCGCGATACAAACGTGTTACAGTAGTTCTATTTGGACATTCTGTCAATTCTGGAGAACATTGTGAATCGCAGTTAATGTCGCCATTGCCAGATACGGCTTGGCTACCGAGGAAGCCATTGTAGCTGAACCATCCGGAGATACCAGAGTTGCAGTTTTTATTATTAGCACCTGTTCCAACTTGGAAGCCGAAATAATAATTTACAGGCTGGTGATTCAAGTAAAGGATGTCGCCGGCCAATTCGCCAGCTCCTGTCAATGTTGAGAAACCATCTGCCAGCTCGTAGTAATCCCAACCTTCGTGACTGTTTGTTGCGCACGCCAGGTTTAGGTCGTTTTTGTAGTCGCGTCCCAAAGATGACCAGTCGGTCCAGTTGCGACGGTTTTTCAACCACAAATTAGCTACAAATTGCTGTGACGGATTTACCGTGTTCACCAAAGTTCCTGTGATGTGAGCAGTGCCGTCGCTGTATTGCTCAAACATACCGCCCGCAGAACCAAAAACAAAATTGGCTCCTGCAGTCTCACCATCTTCGGCCAAGGTTGGCAACCACAGCGCCCAATCGGCACCTGGGCCGAAGGCTGTCGAAAGGGTACAACGTGTGTACTCATTTCCTAAACTACTTTGGAAGGCAGATACAGATGTTTCTCCCGAGCATACATCTGATGCAGAAGCATCAGAGAAAGCAGGCAACTCATCAATGCAACTTACTGTAATGCCGTTCTCTATTCCACTGATAACAGGGCCTTGAGTATCGAGCACCGAAATGATTTGAGTGCATGTAACAGAGCCAAGTGAACCACCAAGTTCCTCCAATTCTGCTGTCCAAGTGCGCGCGATTATCGTGGCGCAATCTCCTGAAGTAATGATTGCGTCTGAGTGCGTGATGTTTGCGCTTGCGCCAACGAGTAGGTCTAGCACGGGTGTTCCGGTGAGCGATAAGTCGTTCACGTTTTGGCCACATTCGAGGACGGCATCGGGAGGGCAATTCAAAATGGCTATTTGGCCATTGGCTGAACTGCTCATGCCCGTCGCAAGTATAGCAAACGCTATAAGCGATAGTTTGTTAGATATGCTTTTCCAGTTTTTAAGGAAAGAAACACATCCCATGACAGTGGTGTACTTTAGATACATAATAATGGATGTTAGGTTAACTTAAATTATAGCGCCAAATATGTAGACGAAACGTTGAATCAAGGCGCTCGAATAATTAACAAAAGAGGTAGAAGTATTAACAATAGGAGTGCTCTTGTGAGGGGGTTGTGAGGTTTAGTCGAAGAATTGGGTCTTTTGGTGTGGTCGAGTTTGGTTAAAAAAAAAGAACCCCTCTCGGAATACCGAGAG
>JBILIX010000094.1:0-7029 GCA_044368835.1 Flavobacteriales bacterium
GTCTGCGCGATGTGGGAAAGCTTCGTTTTTCGAAAGTAAAAATCAATCGCGAGAAACTTGTATACCTGCATGCGGCAACGTTTGCTACAAAACGCGATTTCAATGCGCACCGCTTGCTGCGCGCCATAGACAACAACACATTGTTGAGCAAACTTCCAGAGGAAGAGCAGGCACATGCCGATGACCGACTCTACGCGAAGGAACATGTTCGTGAAGTACTTGAGGAGTTTTACGATGCGTTCGAACGATCGGAGGCGCTGTTGGATGTGTGCACGATCGACTTCGGATTCAAAAGCGAGACACACAAAAATTTACTCAACTACGGATCGAGCGCTGAAGAAGATGAAGCGCTGCTGATTTCTCTGTGCAAAGAAGGGTTGGCGTATCGCTATCCCGATGCAGGGCCGGAGGTTATGCAGCGCCTGGAGAAGGAGTTGCATCTGATACGCGAAAAGAAATTCATTTCTTACTTTCTCGTCAACTGGGATATCGTCAACTATGCGCGCAGCAAGGATTATTACTACGTTGGCCGGGGAAGCGGAGCCAATAGCATTGTAGCCTATTTGCTGCGCATTACGGATGTAGATCCGTTGGAGCTTGACTTGTATTTCGAACGCTTTATCAATTTGTTTCGACAGTCGCCGCCCGATTTCGATATCGATTTTTCATGGAAGGAGCGAGAAGACATCACTCGTTACATTTTCGAAAAGTTTCGAAATGCAACGTTGCTAGGCGCATTCAATACGTTTCAGTACTCAGCGGTGGTGCGTGAGTTGGGTAAAGTATTCGGCTTGCCTAAGGCGGATATCGATGTGCTCAGCGACGGTAAGTTCAACTACGATGAGCTCGACGCCATGCACCAGCAGGTGCTGCGATATGCAGCTTATTTGAAGGATTTCCCGAATTACATCAGTATTCACTCAGCAGGAATTCTCATCACCGAACAACCTATTTATTATTACGGTGCGACCTTTCTTCCGCCCAAGGGATTTCCCACGGCGATGTTCGATATGCATCAGGCAGAGGATATCGGAATCAACAAGCTTGATATTCTTTCGCAGCGTGGTCTAGGGAAAATAAAGGATACCCTTTCCATTATACAATATAACCAGCCGGATGAAGCCGAGCTGGATATTCACGACATCAAACGTTTTAAGAATGATGAGAGGTGCAACGATATGCTGCGCAGGGGAGAGGCGTTGGGCTGTTTTTATGTGGAGTCGCCTGCCATGCGCATGTTGCTGACCAAGTTGCAGACGCATAATTACATAGGGTTGGTTGCTGCAAGCTCTGTAATACGCCCAGGCGTTTCATCATCAGGCATGATGCGAGCTTACATTCTTCGCGAGCGAATTCCCGAGCGAAGAAAGGATGCTCCCGAGCCGTTGATGAAGCTGATGCCTGAGACGCATGGTGTAATGGTTTATCAAGAGGACGTCATTAAGGTAGCGCATGAATTTGCAGGACTCACACTTGCAGAGGCCGATGTATTGCGACGCGGTATGAGCGGCAAATACCGCGGAAGAGAAGAGTTTGAGCAAGCGCGCAATCGTTTTTTACAAGGAGCATTGGAAAGGGGCAATAGCGAAGCATTGGTGCGCGATGTTTGGCGCCAGGTTGAAAGTTTTGCAGGCTATGCATTTGCCAAAGGACACAGCGCGAGCTACGCGGTGGAGAGTTATCAGTGTCTCTTTTTGAAGGCCTATTTTCCATTGGAATACATGACGGCTACGATCAACAACTTCGGTGGTTTTTTCAAAACGGAAATCTATGTGCATGAAGCACGCATGCACGGCGCAACCATAGAGGCTCCTTGCGTAAACACTTCGGCCGACGAGGCTGTAATTCGAGGGGTGGCTATAACTCTAGGACTGCAAATGATAAAGGGGCTTGAGCATGGTGTACGAGAGTCGATTGCTCGCGCACGATTGAATGGTCTTTTTAGCACCCTCGACGATTTTTTGGACCGAGTGTCAATTGGGTTGGAGCAGTCTGTGTTGCTCGCACGAGCGGGTGCGCTGCGCTTTACCGGCATGGGAAAGAAGGAACTGTTGTGGCAATTGCATTTCAAGCTCGGCAACAACACGGCGGTCCATGCAGAGCAACTGCTTTTTAATACCCGTCGATCCGATGCGAAATTGCCGCAGCTTGAACATCATTGGCTCGAAGATGCATACGACGAATTGGAGCTGCTTGGATTTCCGCTTTGCAATCCGTTTCAATTAATTGATACAATGGGTATGTCCGAATACCACTATTCAACAGCGGAACAATTAAGGGAATGCGTGCAAAGAGATATCCATATTCTCGGCTACAAGGTGGCATTGAAACCTACCGGAACCAGCAAAGGGGAGGGTATGTTTTTCGGGACGTTTTTAGATGAGCAAGGACACTTTGTCGACACGGTTCATTTTCCCCCGGTGGCAAAAGCATATCCCGCAAGTGGCTGGGGTTTGTTTCATATTCATGGAAAGGTGACAGAAGAATTAGGTGCCTATACAGTGGAAGTAAAATGGATAAAACGCCTTGACTTATTGCCCGACCCCAGAGTTACCGATGGACCTTCTCACCCTGCGCTGATGCGGAAGGGAAGTGGCAATGATCGTTGGGTTAACCGCACGCTTCACGGAAAGCCCAAACTAAAATGAAAAGTCCCGCACGATGGCGGGACTCTTCGATGGTGTGGTTGCAAATATTCGTTATTGCTTGATGAATTTCTTCTGCTGAATTCCTTCGGCTGTGTTTGCCTGAATGAAGTATACACCTGGTGCCAAATGGCTGATGTCAACGCGCTGCTGCAGAGCATTTGTGCGCTCAACAATTTTGCCCGAGATGTCCAAAATGCTCACTTGAGATTGTGTAATGCCTTGGAGCATTACTTCATGCGATGCAGGATTAGGGAATACATCGAATGCTACATCACTCACGGTTGAAACACCCACTTCGTGCTCACCTTCAATAACCATAAGGTTTTGGTTGATTGCAGGGTTTAGAATTTCGTCAGTGATGCCTGAAGGCCAGCAAATAGTGATGCGATCAATCTGTTCGTCTTGTCCAATACCAAAGTGCCCGTTGAGTGTGCTCATGTAGCGGAAGCCTTCACCACTGCGGATGTCACGAATCTGCTGGCCGCTTGGCGAATACAGAGTGACACGAGCGCCTATACCGTTTTTGTTGCTCACGGTTCCGCGCATATTCAAGGTGATAAAGTTGTTGCCGTTTGGAAAGTTCATGTAGGCAGTTCCTCCGGCCACAACATCGATGAAACCATCGTTGTTCAAGTCGCCCATGGGTCCAACACCAAAAACCAACTGACTAGGTACAAAAGTCAAATTGCCTTGGTTCACCATCACTGCGTTTCCTGCACCGATGATGTCAACGTATCCGTCGTTGTTGAAGTCGGCCGGAGCCCATTCGATACCGGTGCCTGTGTAGGTGTCGAAACCTGAACCTGCTGTTTGATCTGTAAAATTTCCATTGCCATCGTTGATCATCACTTTATGTCCACCATTGGCAAATGAACTTGCTCCCACAACCACGTCCATGTCGCCGTCGTTGTCGTAGTCACCCCATGCAGAAGACCATGTTTGAACGTTATCAGCGAGGCCAATTTCTTCGCCTACTTCTGTGTAGGTGCCATCACCGTTGTTGCGGTGCATTTGATTGATGTTGGCAGGAGTGTTACCGCCACGGCATTTTGCGATGAACATGTCGATATCGCAGTCGTTGTCGTAGTCAATCCATACCGAGCCATAATTACCGCCATCGGGAGTGTCGCCTAAGCCACCTTGATTCCAGTCAAAGTTTTGTGTGCCGTTGTTCATGTACCAGATGTTAGGCGCAACGTCGTGACAAACGAATGCATCGAGGTTACCATCTGCGTCCATGTCGACGAGGTTAGAGCGTTGACAGAAGATGTAGTTACCGTCACTCGTTTCGTTGTACGCTGTTCCGGCATCGTTAGCCCAGATGAAGCTGGCACCGCCACCACCTGCAAACAGGAGGTCGTTGAATCCATTTCCGTCGAGGTCACCTCCACAGATACTCCAAGATGGGCTGTTAGCAACGCCGTCAGAAATGGTGATGGTTTGAATGCTGAAAGTACCATCGGGTTCTTGGTAAGCCACAGACAGCTCATCGCCATTTGCTGACACCAAGTCATCGAGGTAATCAGCGTTCATGTCTAGTACGGCCTGCGCACCAACGCCAATTGTTGTTGGAGTGAAGTTGAGCAGATTCACGACAGGTTCTGAAACGGAAAGGCTGAAGGTGAATCCGGCCGCTGTCCAGAAGTTATCCCATACGATGGTGTAAGTAACACCCGCCTCTACGTTCATGGAAGCAATTGAACTGTAACCCGGGCCGCTATCATCGTCGCCGCCAACGCAAGACAAGTTGCCGCATATGCCGGTGTAAATGTGCATGCGCGTATCGGTTGGAGTTACGCCCACCACGTTAGAGCTAACCGTCATGTAATAGTCGGCTTCAGGAGTGTAGGTGTACCATTCGGCTAACTCTGCGCCGCCTTGAGCGCCGGAGCAGGTAACGGCAGGGATTTCGGTGCCGTTCACAGCATCAACGATGTAAAAGCCGGGCACAATAGCCAAGGCCTCTGCACAACTGTCTTGTGCAATTGCCGAGTGGCTGAGCAACAGAAGGAAGGCACCCAATAAGTAGTGATTTTTCATTTCGGTTTGGTTTTTTGAAATTATGGACAGGTTGGAGTTAACGAGTTGATATAGGCTTCGAGCAATGCAACGGCCTCTTCATGAATGACGGTTCGGCCAAACAAAGGCATTCTATATTGCTCTTCGGTTGTGTTCAAACGATAGTACATCATAGAACGGTTCACGTTGCTGCGAGCTATAATGTGAGTGAGCTGAGGAGCTACGTATTCTTCGGGAGCAACACAAATGCCGAGGTTTTCCGGATTGGTGGTTTCACTCCAAGCCAAACGCAACGGTCTGTAATCGCAATGACTGCCTTCGCGATGGCAATGCGAACAATTCATGTCAACGTATGCACGCCAGCGATTTTCCAGCGTCTGTGTTTCGTCGGTCCAATCAACTACCGTTTCGATGGATGTCGGGTAGTCGCCATTGAGATAGCCTACTTCAGCCCATTTCTGTAATTGATTTTTCAGCCCGTCGTCATACGTAATTGCGTTGTTCAAGTTTTGCGGTTTAGGGCCTATCGGTGTGGCAGCATCGTTGAACTTATGACAGGTGTAGCATTCAACTTCGCTTGGAATTCGGTAATTCACGGTATGGATTTCTCCTTGTTCATCCATCCATTCAACGTTTTGGTAAGAGCCTTCCAAATCGAAGGTGGCTTCCGTTTGTTCATCGTTCCAGATATAATCCGCAAACTTCCATTCGCCGTTTTTCTTGTAGAGCAAACGAGTCTCAATAACTTTTCTAACCCCAAGCGGTTGCACATTATCGTAATAGAAGTTCTTAATCATTACGGTGCCTTCCGGGAAGTTCACGACTTCTCGATCTGTCACGAATTGAGCACTTGCTCCTGCAGGCATCCAGATGAATCGCTTCTTTTTAGCGTAATCGGAAAACAAGGGGGTAATCACTTCATAAGGCAGCACATCTTCATTCGGGTGAAGATTTACCATGGTATCCACAAAGAAACGGTAGTCGGAAAGCTTGGGATAAGGCACTTCGTTCAGGTTGAAACGCACCCCTGTTTCCGGCACCGGAATAGGCTCCTCGGTGTCGGGTTGATTATCATCTTTTCGGCAAGCCATCAAAGCCACGATTATAAACAGCAGCATTGACAGGGTTCGCGATTTCCAACTCATGTTGTTTCTTCCTTTAAATTGCAGGTGTTCAAATGTATTTCAAAGACTGCTTTATTCTTCATAAGGTTGTATCAAACATTGGAATCGCAAGATGAAATCCAAGGCAATACCCGTTTTAGCGGAGCAAATCAAACTATTCAATCGTAGTTTAAACCTTGAGGGAAGTATACCTGAGGGCGTTTCCGTGCTGAATCCATTTCAAAGCGATGAGCGGGTTTTCGAATGGTCGGATGCTTTTTACAATCACTTTTATGCAGATAGTAACAAGCGTAAGCTAATACTCGGCATCAATCCCGGTCGCCTTGGGGCCGGTCAAACCGGAATTCCATTTACCGATACGAAGCGGTTGTACGAATGCCTGGGTATAGGTGCCTCGGATAATTTGATTCACGAATCGAGCAGCGCATTTATCTATCGCATGATTGAGGCGTATGGTGGTGCAGAGGTTTTCTATCAGCGTTTTCTGATCTCTTCCATCTGTCCGTTAGGCTTTGTTATGGAGCGGAAGGGGGGTGCAGTAAACTTCAATTACTACGACAGTCCGGAATTACAGAAAGCTGTAACTCCTTTTATTGTTCAATGCATGGAGAGCCAATTGTCATGGCCCATTTGTCGTGACGAAGTCTTTTGTTTGGGAACGGGAAAAAACAAGGCTTTTCTGGAAGGCCTGAATGAAAAACACGGTTGGTTCAAACGCGTGGTGTCGTTGGAGCATCCGCGCTTTATCATGCAATACAAATCAAGGTTTGTGGATGCTTACATTGAAAAATACATTGAAGCTTTAGCCGCAATCTAACTTTTTTCGGATACGCTTGTTTCACGAGTGTAATTTTGCGCGCATGGAAAAAGTAGGGTCATTGCGGAAATTGAATACGATTGCTGAAGCTCTCGAAGATATTCGCATGGGTAAGTTGGTGATTGTGGTCGATGATGAAGATCGGGAAAACGAAGGAGACTTCATTGTTGCTGCAGACAAGGTGACTCCGGATACCATCAACTTCATGTCGAAGCACGGAAGAGGTTTGATCTGCGTAGCTGTGACCGATGAAATCTGTAGCGCGCTGGACCTGGATATGATGGTTACCAACAATACCGATCCACACAAAACAGCGTTCACCGTTTCAATTGATTTGCTTGGGCATGGGTGCACAACGGGTATTAGCGCGCATGACCGGGCTAAGACCATTCAGGCGCTGGTAACCCCAGGTTTTAAGCCC
>JBILIX010000095.1:0-7003 GCA_044368835.1 Flavobacteriales bacterium
TTGAGTTATCCGGTGTAGTTGGTGAAGCTGGCAACTGGTTTTGCCTATCTTCAGCAGGCTCCACCGCAGGAGATTCAACGATGGCCACATCACTCACGTTAACAGCCTCAGTAGAAGTAGAGCCTGTTTTTGCGGTGCTAATGGTAAACCACATAAAACCACCGGTCAGTATGAGAGCCGCGTACCACACATTGAAGCGCGTAGCACTCAAACGGGTAAAGTTGGACCACCACAATTTCTTTCGCATACCGGCATATACCGACACCGGAACTTCCGGGCTATAGTCGCTCATTGCAGCGTTGACTTGTTGGAAAAAACGATCTTCAGACATGTTCTTTGATTTTTACTGTTGCGATATTTTTCAGTTCCCTTTGCAGGTAAGTTTTAGCACGTGAAAGCTGTGATTTTGAAGTGTTGACATCGATATTTAGCATATCACCTATCTCCTTGTGCATGAACCCCTCCACCACATACAAATTGAAAATAGTTTTGTATCCGATGGGCAGACGCTCAATGCACTGCATCATTTCTTCGGCTGTGAATTCCAGGTCTTCAAAAGAAGAAGGTTCTTCTTGTGATCTCATCAAATCATCCACATCTTTTTGGAATGCATGCTTCAAGTTTTTTCGGTAGTTCGTTATGGAAGTATTGACAGCTATCCGGCGCAGCCAACCCTCGAAGCTTCCCTCGTGGTTATAACTACCGATATTGTTGTAAATCTTCACGAACACATCCTGTAACACATCCTGCGCTTCCATTCGGTTTCCTGCGTAGCGCAGGCAGATACCGAACAACAAAGAAGAGAATCGCTTGTATAGTTGATCTTGCGCGGCTCTTTGACCGCGAATACACCCTTCAATTATCTCTTTGTTTTCGAGCATTCCTTAGGTAAAACTAAAAAAAGGACTAAGAGGTTGCACGCCGGTCTAAAAAATAAATAAATCCGTTAAAACGTGTCCAAATGGCTATCAATGACCCTTCACCCCCCTATTCAAGCGGTGATGCACAGCGTGATAATCAACAAACCAAATAACTTTCAAACTGTAGCTATTATCCGGTGGCAAACCCAAGGTGTATTCCATGTCAACGGGCAAGGAAGATGGCACCTTGTTGTTGAAGTCTGTAATGCTATTTTTCCATACCAAGCTCAACTCACTGCCGGGAGTGAAAATCCAGGTAAATACCATATCGACCGTGAATGAATTGAAGTTTTGGTTACTCCCTGTCTCCGAAGTAGGCAGCACCTCTCCATCTTCCGCAAGTGAATAGTACTCGTTGAACACGGTATAACCCCAATAATGTCGCACCCGTGCATTCAATACAGCGAAGGCATTCATGGCATACTTCAGCGTAAGCACGTTGGTGTGTGAAATGACATCGCGCTTGCCAAAAAGAGGCATGAGCCCCTCCTCGTCTTCAAAGGCATAGGCAAAGCCTATATCGTTGAAATGGCTTTGATAGCTGTAGACGTAGGTCAAGAACAGATGATCATTGAATCGCAGTCGCGGGGCAATGCGGAAGTTGTACTTAAAGCGGCTTCTATCCTTGTAAAAACCATAGCCGGAGCCGATGTCGATAGCAATTTTCTTGCGGTAGTCGCTACTATACCATGCATAGAACATGGCGTTTGAATAGGTGCGAAAATACCGTCCCCACACGCGCGGCTCAAAAAAGTCGTTGCCCCTAACAGGGTTACCATCCAAATTAATACCCCACGTATTGAATTTTCGAGTTGTGATTCCGGCAGAACCTTCAAAGGCGAGTGATGAAAACTTTCGGGGAGCATATAAATTTTCCCATGTAAAGGTGAGATCGCTCCACATCCTATTGAACCGACCAAAGGGCTTGAAGATGCTGTAACCATTCATGAGCCAACCACCTGTGGAGTTGTTGGCCTGCAAAAACCCAAGATCAGTTGGGTCATACGTATCCGACTCAATCCATTGCCCTATGGAAGAAGTCCAGTTACCGCTGATTTTATTGACTGAAACATCTTCACGAAACCCGGTTGCGCCTGAGTTCGGAAATTCGAGTGCGGGCCCTGTTTTCACATTAAATGCGCCGCTTCCTGAAACACTGAAAGCGTTGGCTTTATCGCGAATTTCGAATGAAGTCCCCGTAACATTCACATCGTAATCGCTCCCGCTTCGCATGACACTGGTATTGATGAGCGACACAAAAGAATTGTGGGGAAGCACCTGGTCAAAAACGGTAACGTTGTAATTGGTAAGTTCAGAGGTGTTCACCCTTCTCGTGCCTCCCGTAAGCGTGTCTTGAACGATGGCTTCAGTGGGAGCCGTAACAGCATTGAAAAAGCCGATACCCAGCTTGTTCTTGTTGCGGCCGGAAATCTTCATCGCATTGATGATTTGTTCATTCGCCGGATTATCCGTAACCACCTCATTGACACCTAAGTTGCTGTATGCGTCAAAAAAGCGAAGTGGTCGCTCGAATCCAATCCTGCGCGAGTAAAACAGATTACCCTTGGAAAACAACTCTGTTCCTTCGGTGAAAAACTGCCTATTATCAGTGAACTGCAACTCATACGCAGTTAGGTTTAGTACCTGCTGGTCACTGATGGTTTGCCCGAAATCGGGAATCACCGTAGCGTCGAGGGTAAACGCATCGTTCAACCCCAGCTTCAGATCCAACCCGAAGTTATAGCTCCATGAAGCCCGTGAACTTCCATCTGCACTGCCCTCGGTATTGTAGTATCCGGAAGAATAGGGAAACAAAAAAATTCGTCGGGGAGGCTCAATGTTTTCAATACCTGTCAAGGTTCCCATTTGGGTTAAGGTTCCTGCCACCATGGGGTTCACGCCGTTCCAATAGCCGTGGTGGCGAGTTCTTCGAATATCGCGTTCGAAGTTGATGTTCCAAACTTGCTCATCGGCATCCGGAAAGCGAATAGCCGCAAAGGGTATTTTCAACTCCAGCGACCAGCCATTCTCGATAATTCTAGCCTTGGAGTACCACACCGCGTTCCAACTCGGGTCATCGCCTGTGTTGTCGAGTCGCGCATCGTATTGCTCACCATTCGGAGTGCAGTAGAATGCAAAACCATTCATTCCATCGCGGTAGCAGCTAAAAACCACACCGGCAAAATCGGTATTGCAGTTCTTATCGCGCCCGCACAATTCGCGGAGTATACTATCAGGAGCCGAATCGAAGCACATGAACCCGATATAAACGGCGTCGTCGTGATAGAGCACGCGCACCTCAGTTCTCTGCGTCAGCGGAATTCCGGGTGAAGGAGTATCCATTATAAAATCGCCGGCGGGAATAGCTGATTGCCAGCACACCTCATCGAGCAAGCCATCGATTTTCGGTGGCTGTTCAATGCGCGCAGCGTCTATCGACTTTCGCTCATACTGCGAGTGTGCTTCCTTGCAGACAGCAACGAATAGCACTGCGAAAACGACTAAAATCCGAGCTGATGAATTCATAAAATGCTTGCCGCGAAAGTACGTTTCACAGAGCCAAACAAACAATTTAACCTTTCGATGGTTTGATGCATGTGAAATACTTTTCGTGCCGTATAAAAACACGTCTGAGAATTAAGTTCGCGCAAAAATCAATGCTCAGGTTACTCTCGTCATTCATCTTGCTTTTTTTCATTGGGTTCTCTCAATGGGCGTTTTGCCAGTCACAATCGAAAGTGACCAACTACACCATAAACGGTACCCTTCAAGATGCAGCAACGGGAGAATACCTCATAGGCGCCGTGATTGCCAGCATTGAACAAGGCAAAGGATCAACAACCAATCTATATGGTTTCTTTTCGCTCACACTGCCCGAAGGAAAACAAACGCTGCGTTTCAGTTTACTCGGCTATGAAACCGAGGAATTGGTGGTTGACTTGCGAGGCGATGAGCGGATGGACCGATTCCTAAGTCCTCAAAACATTGAAACCGGCGAGGTGACCGTAGAAGGCAAAAAAAGCGACAATACACAGAGCACCGACATTGGCAAAATCGGACTGGAGATGGAGCAGGTGAAGACCCTTCCGGTACTTTTTGGAGAAATTGACATTCTAAAAACCATCACCCTATTGCCGGGGGTAAAGAGCAGCGGAGAGGGAAATGCCGGGTTCTACGTTCGCGGCGGCGGTGTTGATCAAAACCTGATTTTGCTGGATAATGCAACTGTATACAACGCCTCTCATTTGTTCGGTTTCTTCTCTGTTTTCAATGCCGACGCGGTTAAAAACTTAGAGCTAACCAAGGGTGGCATGCCCGCCAGCTTTGGTACACGCCTCGCTTCGGTGCTCGATGTTTCGCTCAAGGAGGGCAATCAACGGGAGTTTCGCGCCCAGGGTGGTATTGGCACTATTTCTTCGCGCCTCACGCTGGAGGGCCCCATCAAAAAAGACACGGCGTCCTTCATCATAAGTGCACGGCGCACATACATCGATGTGCTACTGAAGCCATTCATAAAGCCCACTGCGAATGCATACGGATCAGGTTATTACTTCTACGATGTAAATGCCAAGATCAACTGGAGGCTTTCCTCGAAAGACCAACTTTTTCTGAGCGGTTATTTCGGACGCGATGTGTTCAACTTCAACAGCAAAAAAACGAACTTCAACACACGCATTCCATGGGGAAATTCCACCGGAACACTGCGTTGGAACCGGGTAATCAACCCCAAGCTTTTCATGAACTCCATTCTTACGTTCACCAACTACGCATTCTCATTTGGTGCAAAGCAAGAAGGTTTTGAGTTTACGCTTTCCAGCGGCATCCAAGATATAGGCGCCAAGATTCAATGGAGCTATTACCCCAACTACCGTCATCGCATCAAGTGGGGAATCGATTATACACACCATGACTTCATGCCCAACAGTGTATATGCGCGAAGTGGCGATACCGAATTTGACACAGGCGAGAAGGTTCATTTGCTGTCGCATGAGGCAGCGGGCTATGTGCTCGATGAGTTTGATGTGACCGAAAAGCTGAGCATCAATGCAGGCATTCGCTATTCCTATTTCGCCCACGTCGGTCCGTTTACGCGCTACATCAAGACGGAAAATGGTCCATTGTCGTCGGGCGTTACTACCTCCACCATCGAATACTCAAAAAGCGAGCTGGTGCAAGATTACGGGGGCTTTGAGCCACGCCTGAACATTCGTTGGTCTGTTGGACGCAACGCCAGTATTAAGGCCGGCTACATGAAAAACTACCAGTATATACACCTCACGAGTTTGTCGCCTACCTCCTTACCGACAGATGTTTGGCTGCCAAGTACAGATGTGTTGCGACCGCAGATTGGGGATCAGATAAGCGCAGGTTACTTCCGCAATTTCTCAAACAATGCCTGGGAAAGCAGCGTGGAAGTGTACTACAAAACCATGCAAAACCAGAGTGAGTATAAGGAAGGGGCTCAGCCCGATCAAACCATCAATGATAACATCGACAATTTGCTGGTATTCGGTTCAGGCAGAAGTTACGGAGCGGAGTTCTTTTTAAAGAAAGCCACAGGCACACTCAATGGCTGGGTAGGTTATACGTGGTCTAAGACCGATAGAATTTTTCAATCGATTAATAACGGAGCATCGTTTCCGACGCGTTGGGACCGCCGCCATGATGTGAGTGTAGTCGTGAATTACAAGATACATCCCCGACTCGACCTCGGATTTGTCTTTTTGTATTCAACAGGCAACGCGATAACACTTCCCTCCGAACGCTATTTCTACGAAAACAGAATTGTGGATGTGTATGGTTCGCGCAACAGTTATCGCATGGCCCCTTACCACCGAGCCGATTTCTCGGCCACTTGGTACATGAAGCATTCAGAGAAAAGGAAAACACAAGACCCCGGTGAACCTATTCGAAAATCCAAATTCAAAAGCAATTGGAATTTCTCGGTGTACAACCTTTACAACCGCATGAACCCATACTTCATATACTTCAGTACTGAAGGTCAGATACAGGAGGGTGCCATTCAAGTGAAGGCCTATCAGGTTAGTTTGTTCCCCGTTCTGCCCAGCATTACCTGGAACTTTGAATTCTAAGGAAGGTTGTACCTTAGCGCCTTGATGAAAAATCTCGCACAACTCAACGCCTACTTTTGGAAATACCGAGGGAGGCTGTTCGCGGGTTTCATCCTCATTGTTTTCGGCAACATATTCAGTGTATACGCGCCGGTTGTTGTGCGCGACGGCATAGACTTCCTGGCCGATGCGCTTCGTGTTAAAGACCAACTCCAAGAGACCAATCAAATACCCTCACCGAGTTCATTCCAATACATCGCTTCGTGGTTTAACACCAGTGAGCCAACTATTTCCTTCACACCGGAAAACTACGCCTCTACGGTGGTGAAAATTGGGATTATGCTCGCCTTGCTCTACCTGCTCATGTACGTTATCAAAGGCGTTTTTCTGTTTTATCAGCGCCAAGCACTCATTGTTATGTCGCGACACATCGAGTACGATCTGAAGAATGAAGTGTATCAGAAATATCAAGAGCTCGACTACACATTCTATAAGCGCAATCGCACGGGCGACCTTATGAACCGCATCAGTGAAGACGTGAACCGCGTGCGCATGTATGCGGGGCCTGCTGTAATGTACACCCTCAATTTAGTAGTGCTATTGGTAATGTGCACCGTGGTTATGCTGCGCATCGATGTAGAGCTTACCCTCTATACCTTATCACCGCTTCCCTTCATGATGATTGCCATTTTTTATGTGAGCAAGACGATCAACAAGAAGACCGATTTAGTTCAACAGCAACAATCCAAACTGAGCACTATTGTGCAAGAAAGTATCTCAGGCATTCGCGTGCTTCGGGCATTTGGCAGAGAGCAAAGTTTTGCCGACACGTTTTCGGCCGAAAGCGAGCACTACAAAAAGAAGCAATTAAAACTGGTTCGCATAGACGCCCTCTTTATGCCTGTGATCGTTATTCTGGTCGGATTGAGCACCATACTCACCGTATACATTGGTGCACACAAGGTAATGAGCGGAGAACTTTCACCGGGAGTTATCGTGCAATTCGTGTTT